>JBBSOC010000056.1:0-14504 GCA_038260095.1 Mycobacteriales bacterium
GCGTGACGCCGCTCCAGATGACGGCTGTATATGCGGCAATCGCCAACGACGGGGTTTCGGTGGTTCCGAAGCTGATCAAGAGCGTTAGTGACTCCAACGGCCACAGTCGCGAGCTGCCCAATAGTGCCGCCAAAGGCAAGCGGATAATCAGCGCGGAGACGGCCCGAATCATGCGACAGGCGATGCAGGCTGTGGTTTCCAAAGACGGGACGGCGGCGTCTGCGGCCGTGAGCGGTTACAGCGTCGCAGGCAAGACCGGTACAGGTCTTTACGTGGTAAATAACAGATACGCACCCGGCGATGTTACGTCGTTTATTGGCATGGTTCCCGCGGAAAAGCCAAGGTACGTTATCAGTGTGTTCGCGCATGTTCCTTCCGGAACAGGAGGCGCGGTGGCGGGACCGGTGTTCTCGTCCCTTGCCAGCTTCGCGCTACGACTATACGGGGTTCCGCCCACGTCTGACCCCAAGCCGGCGCTGCCGGTCATGGTGTCGTAGCAGACCTGCTGAGATAGTGGAGTGCACTGGCGCCCCGCTACTGATGCTTACTCACTGGCCTCCGCTGTCCAGAGCATCCCGGCGCGGCGTTGGGCGTGGTTCCTCATACTATTGCCATGTGCGAAACGCTGTGATCAAGAGTGCCAACTTTAGCGAGCTCGACACGGAGACGCTGTATAAGCTGCTTCAGCTGAGGATTGAAGTCTTTGCGGTCGAGCAGAAATCCATCTATCAAGACTTAGATGGGCGGGATTGTGAGCCGGAAACCCAGCACATCTGGGCTGAGCATGAAGGTGTGCCGTTGTCGGTACTCCGCGTCTTGAAGGGACCCGGCGACAGTTCTCAAATCGGACGGGTGTGTACCGCTCGGCAAGCTCGCGGAAACGGATTGGCCGCCCGGCTCATCGAGCTTGCGTGCAGGGAAAATCCAGGCGACATTTGGCTTCATGGTCAGTTGTACTTGCGTTCTTGGTATGAGTCTTTTGGTTTCATCACCGAAAGCGACGAGTTCGCCATAGACGGCATACCCCACATTGCAATGCGGCTCAGCAGATCCTGATTGCCGTGAAGGATACATACGAGCTCAAGCTGAACGCATCGGCTCAGCTATCACTACCACTCGGGCTTGTCCAAACCTTGCGCACTCGACTCGGCAAGCCAGCAGATAGCTGGCTGCGGTATCGACTACCCCAGATCATCGGCCTGTGCCAGTCGAGGTGGGGTTTGGAAGTGGAAGAGGCGATTCCGGGGGGGGCGACTGCGGTAGTTCTTGCGGTGCGTAAGGCAGGAATGTCTGCTGTACTAAAAGTGCATCCTGAGAGGGAGCTTGCAGAAAGAGAGTTACACGGGTGGCAGTTGTGGGCGGGGAAAGGTATGCCATCCCTGCTTGAACATGACGTAGAGCTCAATGTGTCGCTTCAGGAACGGGTAATACCTGCCAGAAGCCTTGCTGAGGTCGGCGATCGAGATATCGCGGCGCTAGCCGCCACAGGCTTGCTTGCTCGTCTGCATAGCGTCGGGAGACCCCTCAATCTCCCGACGCTATCCACGCTCATTGCTAGGCGCTTCACCGGTGCGCAAGCGCTGGTCAAGGAAGGCCAGGCCGTAGTGACCAGCGATCTTCTCAGCCGGGCGCGAGAGGTAGCTGACCGCCTCTTGCTTGAGAGCGGCCCCGATGTTGCGCTCCATGGAGACTTCTTCCCGGACAACATCCTATTCTCCCAGCAGCGCGGCTGGCTTGCTATTGACCCTCAAGCATGTCGCGGCGATGCGGCCTTCGACGCTGGCACGTGGTCGTACGCTTACGGGCGAGGCGGTCAGCTGCGTTCAAACGCTGAGCTCTTCGCCCAGCATCTGGGTGTGTCCAGCGAGCGCATCAGTGGCTGGGCGCTGGTAGTCGCTGTCACCAACCTCGCCGGACGTGCGGCATATGGGCATGCTGACCAAGCGGAAGTGGCGACAACCCTGGCGGCTTGCCAAGAGCTACTCTGACGAGGGTGGTCACATCTTCACGCACCGAGCGTGAAACCGCGGTCCCTTTTCGGCACCAAAAGCGGCCCCGCTGTCACGCTCGGCGACCACTCGGTGACCAAAGGAGGTTGGCCGACCCTCACTCGATAGGGTCGTCCATTGTGGCAGCACCTCCCTTTCCGCGTCCCGTGCGCGTTGAGCCAGTACCGCTTGCGCGGTTGACGGCCCAGCTCGGTGTGCCGGAAGCGGCGCCGGGAGCGGTCACGGTGACCGGCGTCGCGCAGTCAAGCAACGCGGTTTGTCCGGGTGACCTCTACGTGGCTTTGCCCGGCGCGCATACGCACGGTGCTAGGTACGCCCCCGATGCGGTTCGGCGAGGTGCGGTGGCACTGTTGACCGATTCAGCCGGCACTGCGCTGTTGTCCCAAGCACCTGAACTCGACACGCTGCCGACGCTCGTGGTGGACGATCCGCGACGCGTGGCCGGGCCGATTTCGGCAACCGTATTCGGGAACCCAAGCCAACGTTTACGCGTCATCGGTATCACTGGCACGAACGGCAAGACCACTACCGCCCACCTGACCGATTCGGTGTTGCGCACGCTCGGAAGTGCCACGGCACTGCTGAGCACAGTGCACACCCGCATGGGTGATCAGCTGCTGCCTTCGCTACGAACCACACCTGAGGCCGCCGATCTGCAAGCGCTGCTAGCTCTGGCGGTAGAACGTGGCATAGACACCGTCACGATGGAAGTCTCTAGTCACGCGCTTGCCCTAAACCGAGTAGACGGTACGCGTTTCGCCGTGGGAGCCTTCACTAATCTCAGCGTGGATCATTTGGACTTCCACGCCGATATGGCCGATTACTTTGCGGCCAAAGCTCGCCTCTTCGACGGTCGCTGTGAACACGAAATCGTCACCATTGATGACGACGCAGGGCGTCGCTTAGCCAAGCCCGGCGCGCTGACCGTGTCCATACGAGCCGACAGCGGAGCCGTGTGGCGAGCCACTGACATCGAGTCTGCTGGATACGGCCAGCGGTTCACTCTGCGCTCGCCGTACGTTGCAGCTATGCCAGCGGGTATACCAGCTGGTATTGGTCTGCCGGGAGTGTTCAACGTCAGCAATGCGCTGTTGGTAGTGGCCATAGTGACCGCGCTCGGCGCAGACCCACGTCAAGTTGTTGACGCGCTGCGCGTCGCCCCCGGCGTGCCTGGTCGGATGGAGCGCGTCGGGCCTCCGGAGCTGCCCATTCTCGCTGTCGTGGACTACGCGCACGCCCCCGATGGAGTGGCTAAGGCCCTCGCGGCGCTGCGTGGAGTCACCCGAGGGCGGCTGATCTGCGTACTGGGTTGCGGCGGCGACCGCGACACCGGCAAGCGCCCCATGATGGGTGCGGCGGCGGCACGTGGGGCAGATCTTTTCGTCGCCACCGACGATAATCCTCGCTCCGAGACGCCTGAGGAGATCCGCGCCGCCATGCTGGCTGGAGCGCTGAGCGGTACGAATGGGTTGTCGGCCGTCCCAAAGATCATCGAGATCGGTGATCGGGCAGCCGCCATCAACTACGCCGTCGAGAACGCCCAACCTGGCGACACGGTGGCTGTGCTGGGCAAAGGCCATGAACAAGGGCAGGAGATTTCTGGCGTGACAACACCGTTTGATGACCGTGATGTGCTGGCTGCCGCGCTCCGGGAGGTGTACGGATGATTGCGCTGTCGCTTGGCGAGATCGCCGATATCACTGGTGGTGTACTGACCGGTCCGGGCGGTAGCGACGCCGCTCACTATGCCGACCCCGAACATGCGTCAACCATGGTCACCGGCACGGTCGAATTCGATTCCCGCAAAATTACCGTGGGCGGGCTTTTCCTTGCGCTGGCCGGCGATCGGGTGGATGGGCATACGTTCGCCCCAGCGGCCTATGCGGCAGGGGCCGTTGCGGCGTTGACTAGCCGGCCGGTGGAGGGTGTGGCGATCGTGGTGCCCGACGTGCTGGTCGCACTAGGGGCGCTGGCCCGAGCGGTGCTGGATCGACTTCTCCAACTCACCGTGGTCGGGATCACCGGCTCCTCAGGAAAGACGTCTACCAAGGATCTGATGGCGGCTGTGGTGGAACAACTAGGCCCCACCGTTGCGCCGCACGGATCGTTCAACAACGAACTCGGTCATCCGTACACCGTGCTGCGCTGCGACGAGCACACCCGGTATCTCATCCTGGAGAAAAGCGCCCGCGGCCTCGGCCATATAACGTGGCTCACCCAGATCGCGCCGCCGCGCATCGGGGTGGTGCTCAACGTCGGCTCGGCGCACATCGGCGAGTTCGGCTCAATCGATATCACCGCCAAGGCCAAGGGTGAGCTGGTGGAGGCGCTACCCGACGCGGGCGCCGGAGGCGTGGCCGTATTGAATGCCGACGACCCCGTCGTAGTCGCCATGGCCGATCGCACCAATGCGCGCGTACTCCGGTATGGAGTCGGGCCATTCAGCGACACCGATACGGTAGATATTTGGGCCAGCAATGTTGTGCTCAACGAGCACGGTCGAGCGGCGTTTACGCTGCATACTCCACACGGTAGCGCCAACGTAGCGCTGGCACTACACGGAGAGCACCACGTGTCCAACGCTCTAGCAGTGGCGGCCGTTGCCATAGAGCTGGGTGCGTCACTGCCGGAGCTGGCCCAAGCGCTGAGCGCGGCTGGCTCTCGGTCTCCAGGCCGCATGCAGGTCACCCGCCGCGGCGACGGCGTCACGGTGATCGACGACAGCTACAACGCCAACCCCGACTCGATGCGGGCCGGACTACGGGCGTTGCGTGCCATGGCCCCCCAAGGCGAAAGGTCCACTGTCGGCGGCTTGGTCGACAGCTCGACGCAGGCGGGACGTACCTGGGCTGTGCTGGGCTATATGGCTGAACTGGGCCAGGCCGAACGCGCGGAGCATGCCGCGCTTGGGTTCACCGTCGCCGAGCTAGGCATTGACCGCCTCGTGGTGATTGGGGAGCCGGCGCAAGCTATGCATACCGCTGCGGTGTCAAAAATGGGTACCTGGCATGGTAGCTCTGTATTGCTTGCCGACACCGCCGCCGCGCTCGCGCTGTTGCGTGAGCAGCTCCGACCCGGTGATGTGGTGCTGGTGAAGGCTTCACGGGCCGCGCGTCTGGAGCGGGTTGCACTGGGCTTACTTAAACCCGTGAGCTTGCTTGAACCCTTGGGCTCGCTTGATCCCGCGAGCTCGCTTGATGACCGTCAGCACAGTGACAAGGAGGGCACCGCGTGAGATCGGTGCTCGCCGCCAGCATGGTGGCGTTTCTGGTATCCATCTTTGGCACACCACTGGCGATCAAGTATCTGCAGCGGCTCAAAATTGGCCAAGAGATTCGCACTGAAGGCCCCAAACACCATCAGTCGAAAGCCGGCACACCCACCATGGGTGGGATCGTGTTCATTCTGGCGACCCTGGTGGCGTACGGAGTTGCGCAGTTACTGGTGATCAACCAGCCCGGCCGGGGTTTCTCGATCACCGCGCTGGTCGTGCTCGGGCTTTTCGTGGGCATGGGTGCGGTAGGTTTTGTCGACGACTACATCAAAGTGCGTCATCGCCGCAGTCTCGGCCTGAACAAACGCGGCAAAATCGTTGGCCAGGTCCTGGTAGCTGTTGTCTTTGCGGTCATGGCGCTGCAATTCCCCAACGTTCGCAACTCGAATGTGGGATCGCTGAGTTTGTCGTTTACCCGCGACATTCAATGGGTGCACATAGGTACCGCTGGGGCGGCAGCACTGTTTGCCTTTGTGGTGATCGCGACTGCCAACGGAGTTAACCTCACAGACGGCTTGGACGGATTAGCCACCGGTAGCTCGGTCATGGTGCTGCTGGCATATTTCCTGATCGGGCTGTGGCAGTATCGGCATACCTGCGGAGTAGGGCCACCAGGGTACTGCTATGACGTGCGAGATCCGTTGGAGATTGCGCTGATCGCCGCCGCCGGCGCGGGCGCGTGCTTTGGATTCTTGTGGTGGAACGCCGCGCCGGCGCGAATATTCATGGGTGATACCGGTGCGCTCGGGCTTGGTGGGTTGATCGGTGGTCTCGCTATGGCGACGCACACCACTTTGTTGTTGCCGATCCTGGGCCTGCTGTTTGTGATCGTCACGTTGTCGGTGATCATCCAGATTGGTTCGTTCAAGCTCACCGGCAAACGGGTATTTCGGATGGCGCCGCTGCAACACCACTTTGAGCTCGCGGGCTGGAGCGAGGTAAACGTCGTGATCCGATTCTGGATCATCTCCGGGATCGGGGTGACCGCGGGGTTGGGTATCTTCTACTCCGACTACCTCGGACTACTGTAGGGCCGTTGTAGGGCTACGGTAGGGCTGTTTTAGAACGTTGTAGCAGCTTACCGTCCATGCGACACGCCTTGCGATATCCCTGACTGTGTGGGAGTGAACGTTGATCATGAATCAATGGCGGTAACCGAGGCGGGCGGAGGGGACACCGCCAGCCCAGCTGCCGGCCAGACTGGCATCGTCGCGGTCGCGCAGGGTCTGCTCCGCCGTCCGCTGGCGTCGTACTATCTGCTGCTGGGCAGCGCGACACTGTTGCTGGCTATCGGGCTGATCATGGTGTTGTCGGCGTCGAGCATTGATTCAATTGTGCACAACGGAAGCGCGTTCACCGTTTTTATCCAGCAGGCAACCTCGGCAGGCGTCGGATTAGTGGCGTTTTGTGTTGCTGTGATGATGCGGCCTACATGGTTTCGCTGGCTTGCCTATCCGCTGCTACTCGCATCGCTGGCGCTACTGACCCTGCTGTGGCTGCGTCCGAGCGTGGCTGTTGGGCGGGAAGCCCTGTGGCTGCAAGTCGGACCGATCACGGTACAGCCATCCGAGGTCGCCAAGCTGGCCCTGGTGCTGTGGGGTGCCGACGTCCTGATCCGAAAACGTCCGCTACTTGCGCAGTGGCGCCAGCTAGCTATCCCGCTGTTTCCGGTGGCTGGTGTGATGTTGCTGTTGGTCGGGTACAAGGATCTGGGCACCATGCTGTGTTTACTGATCGTGTTATGTGGCTTGGTGTGGGTCTCCGGGGTGCAATTTAGGATGTTGCTGGGTTTGAGTGCCGCGGCTATGGCAGGCGTGGTCATGCTTATCGGCTCCAGTCAGCATCGGCTAGAGCGCATTAGCAGCTTTCTCAATCCGTTCGCCGATGCGCAGAACACTGGTCATCAAGCAGTGCAGGGCCTCTACGCTTTGTCTACTGGCGGGCTGTGGGGAGTTGGGCTGGGGCAATCTCGCAGCAAATGGGAGTACGTCCCAGAAGCGCACAATGACTTCATCTTTGCCATTATCGGCGAGGAGCTGGGATTGTTGGGCTGCATCGTGGTGATTGCCCTATACGCGGTGCTTACATACTCGGCAATGCGAATCGCGCGTCGGATCACCGATCAGTACTGCCGTCTCGTGGCGGCCACATGTGCGATGTGGCTCGCTGGGCAGTCATTCATTAACATGGGAGCAGTAGTGGGCATTCTGCCCATTACTGGCATTCCGTTACCACTGATTTCTTCAGGCGGCAGTTCGCTAGTGATCACAATGTTCACAGTAGGCATGTTGGCCACGTTTGCCCGGGCTGAGCCAGATGCCGTTACGGCGCTGCGCGCGAGAGGTAGTACCTATTGGATCAAGATGTGGACCAAGATGTGGGCTGTGCCGCCAAAACCGCCAAAAGCCGCCAAAACTTCTCGCGCAACCCGCAGCTAGGGAGAAACCATGAGCACGTCCAGTAGCGGGGGCGCCGATAGTTTAGGGGCCACCGCTTCGCTTCGCTCCGTCGTGCTTGCCGGTGGTGGTACTGGCGGACATATTGAGCCAGCGCTAGCGCTGGCTCAATGCCTACGCCGCCACGATCGGAAGATCCGAATTACCTGCCTTGGTACGCCCAAAGGTTTGGAATCGGAGCTGATCCCGGCTCGCGGTTGGGATCTACGACTGGTGTCGGCTTATCCACTGCCGCGCCGTCCTAATCTAGATCTGTTGCGTACGCCTGGCCGAATCAGAGCAAGTATGCGTGGGGTGCGTGAGGTGCTCGCCGATGTTGCCGCCGATGTTGTCGTGGGCTTCGGCGGATACGTCGCTGTACCGGCATACCTTGCGGCCTGGCGGCACGGCACACCAATCGTTGCACATGAGGTTAATAGCCCCGCGGGTATCGCGAATCGGCTCGGCGCTCGGTTGACCTCGCATGTGGCGCTTGGAGCTGACCACGTCAAGCTGCGCGGTGGACGCCTTGTTGGTATCCCTTTGCGTCCGGAGATTGCGACGCTGGATCGCGCTAAGTTGGCTGCTCGTGCACGTTCGGACTTTGGACTCGATCCCGCTCGGCCAACTCTGCTGGTCTTCGGTGGCTCCCAGGGCGCCCGTTCCCTTAACATCGCCGTTGCCGCGGCGGCTGAGCTGTTTGGCGCTGCTGGTATTCAGATACTGCACGTGATCGGCGCCCGCAACAGCATGGCTACGCGGCCCACTGAACATGGTGTGCCTTATGTCACGCTGGATTACGTAGACCGAATGGACCTCGCCTACGCTGCGGCAGACCTGGCGCTCTGCCGCGCTGGTGCGCTCAGCTGCGCCGAGCTTGCCGCTGTAGGACTCCCCGCCGTGTACGCCCCGTTGCCCTGGGGGAACGGAGAGCAGCGCCGTAACGCGCTTCCGGTAGTGCGGGCCGGAGGGGGCCTACTGGTGGAAGATTCAGCACTTTCGGCAGAGTGGCTGCACGCCAACGTGGTTCCGCTGCTGCATGATCCGACCCGCCTAGCCGCGATGAGCGCAGCTGCGGCAAGCTATGGTCGCCGCGACGGGGACGAGGCGCTCCGCAGCATGGTGTACGAAGCCTTTACTGCCGCCGAAGCTGGCCGACGAAGGAGTGCCGCGCATGCTCGTTGAGACTACGAACGATCTCACCGGACTGTCTGCTGAGGATCTTGGCCGAGTTCACGTCATAGGCATCGGTGGCGTAGGCATGAATGGCTTAGCTCGCCTGCTGGTGACTCGGGGCATCCCGGTCTCTGGAAGTGATGTTCGGGAATGGCCGCCCATCGCCGCGCTGCGCGCGCTCGGTGCAGACGTGCATATTGGGCATGACGAGCGCCTGCTTGATGGAGTCGACACGGTGGTGTATTCCACCGCCATTGCCGACACCAACATTGAGCTTGCCGCGGCACGTCGCCGTGGGTTGCGCACGCTACATCGGGCGGAAGCGCTGGTGACAGCGATGTTAGGCCGCACGGTGATAGCGGTAGCTGGGACGAATGGGAAGACCAGCACCACGGCGATGTTGACCACTACTTTGCAGCGCACCGGTGCTGATCCATCGTTTGTGATCGGGGGAGAGCTGGCCGAAGTAGGTGCCAGTGCCCATCATGGCACCGGCAAGCACTTCGTGGTGGAGGCAGATGAGAGCGACAAGACTTTCCTGCTTTACCATCCTGACATTGCCATCGTGACCAATGTGGAAGAAGACCACATGGACACCTATGGAGATTTAGCCGGAGTCGAGGCAGGATTCGCGCAATTTGTTGATCGAATCACTCAAGGCGGTCTGCTTGTGGCCTGCGCCGACGACCCGGGCGCGGTGCGATTGGCCGAATACGCCAGAAGTGTTGGCGTGAATGTGGCTACCTATGGAGTCAGTGAGGACGCCGACCTACGTTTGGCTGAACTGACCAGCGATACCACGTCCGCTAGCTATACAGCGGTTGTGGATGGCACGCGAGTAGGTTCGGTGCGACTTGAGGTACCCGGCCGACATATGGCACTGAATTCCGGTGCGGCTTTACTGGCAGCACTTCGGCTAGGTCTGAGTGCGGAGTCGGCGATCGACGGGCTGCAGCAGTACCGCGGTGTGCGGCGGAGATTCGAGCTCAAGGGTGTAGTGCGTGGGGTGCGAGTGTATGACGATTACGCTTACCACCCTTCCTCTATGGCAACTCAGCTGCGCACCGTGCGAGAAGTTACCGGCAGCGGGCGACTTGTGGTGGCGTTCCAGCCGTATCGGCTGTATCGGACAAACGCGTTCTTGACGGAGATAGCCGAAGCGCTGTGCTTAGCTGATGAGGTCATTGTGATGGAGGTGTATTGCCCCACTGAGGAGCGCGGTCCGGGGGAGGGAGGGGCCGCGCTGACCCGTGAGATTGAAGCAGTGCGCTTGAACGCGCCTGACTCCGCTCAGCCAGCTGTGGTATTCGAACCGTCGTGGTCAGCGGTTGCCAAGCTGGTGGTGCAACGCGCTCAACCGGGAGATCTAGTGCTGACGATGGGGGCTCCACCGATCGTGATGATGGGCCAGGAAATTGTGGCGGCGTTAGATTGTGGCGGTACAGATTCTGACGGTACAGATTCTGGCGGTACAGATTGTGGTGGCACAGATTGTGGTGGCACAGAAGAAAGTGACCTCGCGTGAACGACATATCGCCGGCTGAAAAGCCGCAGCATTCCAACCGGGCTACCGGCTCCGCCGTCCGCCGTGCGTGGCGGTTGGTGAGGGGGGAGCGTCGAGGGCCCATCTCACGGTTTTTCGGCCGCAGAATACCGCTGAAGGTGGGTGCCCGCCGCCGTCAGGTGCGGCTTGGCACGTTGGTTTCATTGGCGGTGCTAGTAGTGCTGGCGCTCGGGAGCGTAGTGGTGTTTGAGACCCCGTTGCTGGGCGCTAGGTCCGTGGAGGTTGTCGGCACTAAACAGCTCAGCGCAGCTCAGGTACGTGCTGCCGCCAACGTCACTGAAGGCACGCCGCTGGCCCGGATCAATACTGGGGAGATTGGGGCGAGAGTGCGCTCTATTGCCTCGGTAGCCCAGGCATCAGTAGTACGAGCCTGGCCAGCAACTATTCGGATAAAGGTGAAAGAGCGTCGTCCCGCTGTGGCCATGCAACGCGGCAGTGAGTATGTCGTGATTGATGCGTTAGGTGTCCCATATTCGACGTCAAAAAGCCGCCCGGCTGATCTTCCGCTGATTAAAGTTGCCGATCCTGACGCTATTGTTGTTCCTGATTTTACTAAAAATCCACTACCAAAGAAAAATAAGACGCTGCTCGCTGCGGCTCGAACAGCTTTAACCCTCACTCCGGAGCTACGTGCCAAGTTAGTGCGCCTAGACGCCCCCGATCCGTACCGGATTAGTGTGGAGCTGGCTGGTGGACGAAGCTTTTTCTGGGGCGCTGCCGATGATCTGGCAGAGAACCTGCGTAAGGCTACGGTGGCGACCATCCTGCTCAATCGGCCAGGCCATATCATCGATGTAAGTACACCAGGCGTAGTGTCAGTTCGTTAGAGCACGCCAATAGGTCCCTGCCTGTGTTCTCATCGCCTTGCCTACCTCTCGTAGGCGGCGGCTCCTGCGGCCTTGGCAGATGCCCTATTGGCGAAGCTCTAATATCTAGACATAAATACGCTCGGTATATCGAAAGATATAGACACGCCGGCTCTCATACTTGAATTGCTGGCAGCAATTCCCATACCGTCAGAATATCGCATCTGAAGTAACTCTAAGCCTCAACGTGAGGTTTATGCCTTAGGTAGTTAGACTCGATAGATTTAGGTTAGCTCAGCCCAGCAATTTGGTGCCCAACCAGACGTGGTGCCCTTAATCTGGAAAGGCGGATTCGACTATGACACCTCCGCACAACTATCTGGCGGTCATCAAAGTCGTCGGAATTGGTGGCGGGGGCGTCAACGCGGTCAACCGCATGATCGAGGTCGGTCTCAAGGGCGTCGAATTCATTGCTATCAACACCGACGCGCAGGCCTTGCTGATGAGTGATGCTGACGTCAAGCTCGACGTGGGGCGGGAGCTCACCCGAGGCCTGGGTGCGGGGGCGAGCCCTGAGGTTGGCAAACAGGCCGCTGAGGATCACCGTGACGAGATCGAAGAGGTGATCAAAGGCGCCGACATGGTCTTTGTCACCGCAGGCGAGGGCGGAGGTACCGGCACCGGTGGCGCGCCAGTGGTGGCCAAAATCGCTCGCAGTTTGGGTGCTCTCACCATCGGCGCGGTGACTCGTCCTTTCGCGTTCGAAGGGCGCCGCCGCCAGCTTCAAGCCGACACTGGTGTAGAGGAGCTGCGCGCGGAATGCGACACGCTCATCGTCATTCCCAACGATCGGCTGCTTGCCGTAAGCGATCGCCAGCTCTCCATGATGGATGCTTTCCGAATGGCAGATCAGGTGCTGCTCTCTGGCGTGCAAGGTATTACTGACCTGATCACGACACCTGGCCTAATTAACTTGGACTTTGCTGATGTCAAAAGCGTCATGAGCGGCGCGGGCACCGCGTTGATGGGTATCGGGAGCGCCCGTGGTGAAAACCGAGCTGTGGAAGCCGCCGAAGCGGCAATAGCCAGTCCGCTGCTGGAAGCCAGCATGGAGGGCGCGCACGGGGTGTTGCTATCCATCGCCGGCGGTTCGCAGCTGGGTCTATTTGAAATCAACGAAGCCGCGTCCTTGGTCAGCGATTCCGCACACTCGGACGCCAACATCATCTTCGGCACCGTGATTGATGACTCGCTTGGCGATGAAGTGCGGGTGACCGTGATTGCGGCTGGCTTCGACGGCGGCGACCCGCCATTTAGGGCGGCCCGGCCCGTCAGCGAGCCTGTCTCGAGAGAGCCTTCCGACAGCGACCGCGACGAGCCCACCCGGCCCCGCCGAGTTGCTCTCGACGACGTGGACGTGCCCGACTTCCTCAAAGGCGGCAGCTGAGCCGCACTAGCGTCCTTATGCCACCAACGTGGCAGCATGGTCGTTTTCCGTGCCGACAAGGGGCCGTAGTGTCGCGTTCGGCGTATGCAGGGTTGAGTTTATTCGGTGGTGATGAATTGTCCGCGGGCTTGTTTGACGGTGAGGTCGTGGGCTGGGCTGGTGGATTGGAGGGATCCTGCTATGGGTTGCCAGTTGCCGCCGTTGACGGAGTATTGGCCGTTGAAGGTGACGGTGAGTTTGATACCGAATAGTCCGGTTTTACGGTAGCGGTGGGTGGTGGCGTAATTTTTTTCGATGTCTTCTAGGCGGTCGATCAGGGCGGGGTCGTAGGGTTTCCCGGGTTCGGTGGTGGTCATGGTTTCTGTGTCGCCGAAGTCCCATACATATTTTACGGGGATGAACTTGATTGCCACCTTGGCTACAGTAATGCCGGTGGGTTGCTCGTAGGTTTTAACGTCACTCCAAAAAATGTTGGGAAAGTGAGCAAATGTCGCCGCCGAGGGAGACACCGCCGGAGCAGAAACCTTCACCGGAGCCCGATAAAACTCCTGTACCGCCAACACACCAAGATCGGCCTTAGACTCACCGCAGAAAAGACTGACCGAGCTGCCGCCTTTCTGTATATCCTCAACAATCCGCAGATACTGGTCCTGCCCATTGGCGCATTTATCCGGCACGCAGTTATCCACAAACCGCGTCGCGCCCGGGGCTGCGGCAGTAACCGAACATGACGGCCGCACCGTCACCCGCTCCTTCAGCGGCTCAACCGAAGATAACGCGCTTCCAGCAGACGAGCGCCCAGAAGACCCAGGCTGTTCAGCGACAATCGCAACTGAATCTCGATCCTCCCTTGATCCCGTGACACTCACCGGCGCCGCATCGTTGGCTCGGACAGCCCCAGCCGGGGCAGCAACCCAGACAAGACAGCACAACACCAGTGCAACCACTCTAGGATTCACGATACTTCTCCCGGGGATATTCTCTGAATGATCCAGTAACCTGCACTGAAGTTAAGCGAGTATGGAATTTTCACTACAGACTTAGGCGGATATTTCTTAAGCTCTTTTCCGTCCTTGTCGACAAGTTTCACTTCTTTCTGCTGAGCTTCCGCAACAATGGCGTCGCCGAGATGGTCTCCGCTGCTACCTATGCTGGTGATCGCCTCAATGCTCGTTATCGTGTATTCGCCGTCCACGAAATGGGTACCATTTCTGAGAATTTCAGAAAATCGTTCTACCAAAAGTTTGCAGGTCTTACACGTGGACGTGTTGTACACTTTCTGGACCGGTTCAAAGTCGCCTGTGCGCTGGGCGTAATTGAACGCGTCGATTTCGAACCGGATCGTGGCCTCAATGCCCGCACGAGAAAACTCCCGCACTTTGTCTGGTAGCACCGGCGGCTGCTCCCGCGGCCGACCCGACCCACCTGGCGAACCCGATGACGGCGTATCCGACCCCCCATCGAACACACCAGAAGAATGCCCACCCGAAGAACGCTCATGCAACACCCACACCACACCCAGCGGCACCACAACAGCCAACACCAACGCCACCACACACAGCACCGTCGGAAGCCGATCACGCCACCACCAACCCTGCCGCCAACCAGCCTTCGAACGTGGCAACTTGAACTGCACACCCGGCCCCAAAAAACTCATAGCTAGCACCCTAACCGAATCACGTCAACCAATGCCTGAGTTATCCACAACCGGTAGATACTGAGGTGTGTTGGGTTTTCCAGACGGTGTGTCCGCTAAAGTTTCTTGTCTGGAGGTTCTTGTGAAGCGTAAAGTA
>JBBSOC010000057.1:0-14380 GCA_038260095.1 Mycobacteriales bacterium
CTTCTTCGGTGCGTTAAAAAACGAGTATGTTTACCACCAAACATTTACCACCAGGGCCGAAGCAAAAACTGGTATCGCCGAATACATTGAAATCTTCTACAACCGGCAACGACTCCACTCAAGTCTCGGCTACCAAACACCACAACACATCGAAAACGAATACCGAAAAAACATAAAATAACCTGTCCGAAAAACTAAATACCCCTCAGTGTGGTTTGAAACTACGATGAGCTAATGGTTGGTTTTGAAGAGGCTGGTTGGCAGGTGGTATGGCGATGAGCGGCGTTGCTTCACACGTGGTGAAATGATGAGCATCCCTCTCACGAGGGGCTTTATGAGAAATAGTTCAGTTACCAAGTAGCACAGATAAGTCTCTTTGTAGATCTCGATCGCGGTGAAATCCGCGTTCAATAATAAGATTGACTGCTGTACGGGCAATCGCACAATCATCGGCTGCGGCCACTTCCATCAACGACCGAAGGTCAATGGCCTCTTGCGGTCGAGACTCGTCATCCCGTGCAAGTAACTTCAGCGCTAGCAAGTGCCCTATTTGAGCCACGGGCACAATCAAGCCAGGCAGGACACTGCAAAGCCGCCGACGACTGCCCATAAAATCCTGCAACCCCATAAGTCGGCTGCGACTCTATGCAGTGCTGTCTCTACGGAATTCATTTGGATTCAAACCGGCGTGAGGGAGGCCCGGGATAATCTCCGTACTGCGCTCCTGGCCGATGGTGGAGCCAGGCGGCTACCTGCGCATCGATGGTTTCCTCGCTAGCTTCTGGTTGTGTTCGTCGAAGCCGCTGCCGTTGCATACGCACACCCACCTCGTGCAGCTCCATAGCGGTACGCAGCTTCTGAGCATTACTAATGGTCACAGATCGATTATAGGACATGTGCGTGGTCCCCGAGGTCTGTCCGGAGTTAGACCTGGACGCATGTTGACCTCGCTGGGGCAACCAAAACTAAGCCTCCTAGACTGGACAGATTGTTGAAGTTTGCAGCTTAAACCCATCGAGGTGTGCATGAACCAGCCTAATCTCAAACCCCGGAGCCACGAAGTAACCGATGGCGACGATCGCGCCGCCGCGCGCGGAATGCTGCGCGCCGTAGGCATGGGCGACGATGATTGGGTGAAACCGCAGATTGGTGTTGCCTCGTCGTGGAACGAGATCACGCCCTGTAACCTCTCGCTGGATCGGCTGGCCAAGCGCGCCAAGGAGGGCGTGCACCACGCGGGCGGCTATCCGCTGGAGTTTGGCACGATCTCGGTCTCCGACGGTATCTCCATGGGCCACGAGGGTATGCATTACTCGCTGGTGTCCCGTGAGGTGATCGCGGACTCGGTGGAGACGGTGATGCAGGCCGAGCGGCTGGACGGCTGTGTGCTGCTGGCCGGCTGTGACAAGTCGCTACCAGGCATGCTGATGGCCGCGGCGCGGCTCGACGTTGCCTCGGTGTTTCTGTACGGTGGATCGGCGCTTGCAGGTAAGATTGGCGACCGAGACAACATCACTATCATCGACGCGTTCGAAGGCAGCGGCGCCTGCGCTCGAGGGCTGATCACTCGCGATCAACTTGGTGAAATTGAGCGAGCTTTCTGCCCCACGGAAGGCTCGTGCGCCGGTATGTTCACCGCTAACACCATGGCAGCTGCAGCCGAGGCGCTGGGCATGTCACTGCCTGGGTCAGCAGCCCCGCCCGCACCGGATAAGCGTCGAGATGATTACGCGGTCAGTTCCGGGCGCGCTGTGATCGAGCTGCTACGTCGAGGTATCACCGCGCGGCAAATCCTGACGAAGGAGGCGTTCGAAAACGCTATCGCGGTGGTCATGGCGCTTGGTGGCTCTACCAATGCTGTGCTGCACCTGATGGCAATTGCCCACGAGGCCGCGGTTGATCTAAGCCTGGATGATTTCAATCGGATTGGCGATCGCACGCCGCATCTGGCGGACGTGAAGCCGTTCGGTCGCTACGTTATGGCGGACGTAGATAAGATCGGTGGTATTCCGGTAGTGATGCGTGCGCTGCTGGATGCGGGGCTGCTGCACGGTGACGCGTTGACCGTCACCGGCTCGACGTTAGCGCAGAATTTGGCCGAGCTATCACCGCCGGATCCCGATGGCCAGATCATTCATGCGCTGAACCAACCGATCCACCGTACTGGCGGGCTGACTATCCTGCGGGGATCGTTGGCGCCGGAAGGTGCCGTGGTGAAGAGCGCGGGGTTCGACAACGACACGTTTGCCGGCCCGGCTCGAGTGTTCGAGAATGAACAAGGCGCTATGGATGCCGTTACCGAGAACACTCTGCTGCCAGGGGATGTAGTGGTGATTCGCAATGAGGGCCCTAAGGGCGGCCCGGGGATGCGCGAAATGCTGGCAGTGACTGGAGCGATCAAAGGCGCGGGTCTGGGCAAGGACGTGCTGTTGCTGACCGATGGGCGGTTCTCCGGCGGCACCACTGGGCTGTGCGTAGGTCACATCGCGCCTGAGGCGGCGCATTGTGGTCCGATTGCTCTAGTTCGTGACGGTGACCAGATCACCCTCAGCATCGCCGATCGTTCACTGGAACTAGAAGTGGATGACGACGAGTTGGCTCGCCGCAAGCTGGAATGGAAGCCGCAGCCCGCCAAATATGAGACCGGGGTGCTGGCTAAGTACGCCAAGCTCGTAGGTACAGCGGCCAAAGGTGCAGTCTGCGGCTAGCCTGTAGCGGTCAGCCGAAGTTGCTAGTCGCCGAAGTTGCTAGTCAGAGTTGTGAATCCTCGTAGTTACGGTGTCATCCGCCGAGTTCTCCCCCCAGTCGGATACGTCATGGGTGCTAGGCGCCTGGTGCTCGCCTCGCCGATTAATCCGGGAAATGCCGGCGGTGTTCGCTGCCGCGTGTGGGTAAGGGCGGCGCGCAGCTCGTCGGGGCTTTGCGGCGGGAAACCCGCGGACGCAAGGGTCAGATGGTTGTGCATGAACGTGAGCATGGTCCAGTAGTAGGCGCAGCGACTTTCCGGGCTTCCGGTAAAACCCACCATGTGATTCGCCCCGACGAATGAGTGGACTTCGTGGGGAGTCTTGCTCGCCTGTAGCCGGAGCGCGTTGAATGGTGCCCACGACTGTCCGATCGTGGTTCGGTAATCGTCATTGCCTTGCAAAAATAACAGCGGAGGCAGTTCGCCCCCTCGTTGCTTCAGTTGGGCGAGAAGTGAGTCTTTCCGACCTTGCACGTCGGAGTAAGACCCAAACAGCGGCTGCGAATAGTGCAGGTCGTCGGAGACGAAATATTTGGATGAAATATCGAGTAGCCCGCGCTCTATCCCCGCGCAGGCGAAAGGTTCGGGATCATCAAGCAGCAGCCACGCGGCGGTGAAGCCCCCAGCCGACATTCCGATGAGCCCGATGGAGGGAGCGGTGAAGACCCCAGCCGAGACCTCGGTGTGCTGCTGCCAGCGAATCCACCGCACTATTTCTTTGGCATCCTCGAGAGCAAGCCTTTCCCAACGGGCGTACCGCGAGAGCTTTTCGGCCTCGTCACCCAGGTCGGAAGCGGCGAGGTTGGGAGCGAACACCCGGTATCCGAGGCTGGCCAACAGCAGCGGCTCTGGGAGATAGGAATTCTCGGTGACGGTAGTGAACGGGCCGCCTTTCAGATAGCAGATGCAAGGCGGCCTATCGGTCAGGAACTCCTCTGGCGGTTCGTACACCACGGTGGGGATAAACCTGTCGCCGTCGCCGGCGGGAATCCGGACGGTTGTGACGGTTGGTATCGCCCTGCCCACCAGCGGCGACGGGAGCGGCAGTAACTCGCGGGCTGGGCTTCCAGGTGTAACGTCCAAGACGAAGCTTGGTTGCAGCGCACCGGTGGTGACGGCTATGACCCGGTCTGGTCCGCGTTCGTCTAGGGCGACCGGCCGCTCTACTACCGAAAATGCGCGCACGGATTGGTCTGGTAAGTCGAAAACCGGATCTGCTGTCCTGAACTGCTGTTGGTGGAATAGGAGTGACCTCGTGCCGTCGTTGGCTTGGAAGTAAACGTGGTCTGGTCCCAAGCCTTCTGCCGCGTACGGAACGGAACCCCGGATTACCTGAGGTGGATCGCCTTGATGGGTACCCGCACCGAACAATGGGGTAACCCTGACATTGACCGGAGGACTTCCAACAAACATCCTGAGCTCGCCCGACCCTCGGCCGTCGGGGACGCTGAGCGTTGCCAGCCGGTGGTGAGCTCCCGGATTCTCCGCTAGGCCATGCCCTGGGGTAGTGAGTAGCAGCTCTGTACCGCTGGACCAGTTCAACGAGGTGATTATTCGCGGTGCGCCGAGGACTTCTCTGGGCGGCAGAGGGGGGAGCTGTCGGTCGTAATCGTCGTCGGCCCAGTTGAGAATATCCGTTAGCGACGTCACGTAGACCAGCTGTCCCGAATGACGATCGGCGTCGGCGCTGTAATTCGCGGTGAACGCGATTCTACTGCTGTCCGGCGACCAGCTGAACAGGCCGACCTCTTGATTGCCGGGCCGCGGCTCGCCTTCGCCCCTCAGGTGTCCTGTTAGGTCGGCGTATGCGAATTCCTTCGGTCCGCTGGCCCGAGCGACGAAAAGTTGATGGCGTTGCGACCCGTGGTGTCCCCGATCATCGCTGATTTCGTTGGCCCTGGTTCGGCGGGTCGCGATGGGGGCACCAGTGCTGCTGTAGGTGGCATTGTATGGCGCGGAATGGGCCAGCATTCGAAGGGCGAGATACCTGCCGTCCGGTGACCATTCGTATCCAGCGATCGGTCCTTCTTCGAATCCGACCAGGGGTTTTGCAGTGGCGCCCCTCTCGGGGGCTATAACCTTCAGCACTCCGTCGTGCAGAAAGGTCAGATGACCCTGGTAAGGCGCCAGGTAGGTTCTTGCGTCGAAGTAATTGGGTGGCTCCGGCGCCGCGGACGCCGGGATCCAGCGGAGCGACGCGCCGTCGGCGAGGACGGTCGAACTGCCGTCGCCGAGGTCGACCAGGTGGATCTGTCGGAGATATTGCCCTCCTTCGACGCTACGGACCGTGACCGCGACATGAGTCGCGTTCGCACGCACCTCTTCGGCGATGCATTCGTTAAGCAGGTCATCTGGGAGGAATCGCCGCGCCATGCTCCCATTATGGCTGACGCCGTTTAGCCACGATGGCGTTTTCCCTGGAAATGCCGTTACGGGGTTCGCAGCACTCGCAGCATCAGCGCGTAGCACGGGGTAACGACGGCAAGGCCGGCGAGCAGCACTCCCAGTACCACCGCGGCTGTACTAGGGGGTGCTGCGGTGTCTAGAAAACGCAGCCCGCCCACCGATGATCCAGGGATGATAACCCACGGATACAGCGCCGCGGCCCAGCCCCACAGCACCGTTGCCGCGGCTGTCGCAGCAGCGACCCGGGCGAGAGAGTATCGCTTCCAGCGCAGTAGCAGCAGTGAACCGATCCGGGTGGCAGATGACGCGACCACGATGAGCACTGGGATGCTTCCGGGTATCAGAAGCAGACCGGCAAGCGCTAGGGCGCCAGCCGCAATTCCGGTGATGATTGCTCGCAGTCGGAAATCGTTGGCTAGTGCGGCATCATCGATTCCAGCAGCGTCCGCCGCTAAGTAGGTTGCCGCAAGGTAGGCGCAACACAGCACCGCCAGGGCGCCTCCCAGTAGTGGTAATGGCGCCCACATGGCTGCGCCAGACAACAGTTCCCCACCGGCTACGCCAAGGAAGAACGGAGTGAGCAGCGAGGAAATCGCAAAGATGCGCCCCCACAGCTGGGTGCCCCGCACCGGGGTGCCGCCGTGCGGAGCCGCGTAGTGACGAAAAGCGAAAGCCGCACCGCGCAGCACGATGCCTAGCAACGCCAGCGAGATCGGTACCAGTAGCCGCTGTGAGATTGCGGCAAAAGCGCTGGGGAAACCCGAGAACATCGTGATAACGACGAAGATCAACCAGACGTGATTGGCTTCCCACACTGGACCCATCGCCTGTTCCAGCAGGGCACGTTGGGCGTGCTTTCGGCTACCGAAGGCGAACAGATCCCACAAGCCGGCGCCGAAGTCAGCGCCACCCAACACCGCGTATGCGGTCAGCCCCGCGAGCAGGACAAGCGCTAAACCCAGCGCGGCGCTCATCGGGTGGCCGATCGGGTCGGCGCGTGGGTGGACGAGGTGTGTTCGCGGGGCTGAGGATCGGTTAGCTTGACATCGGCAGGAGTAGGTCCCGCGGCGATACGGCGCAGAATCGCGATCAGCGCGACGCTAAGCATGAGGTACACCGCTACCGTAACGTAGAAATAGACGGCCAGCCCGTGGCGTGGTGTCAGTGCCTCAGTGGTCCGCATGACCTGGAAAACGATCCACGGTTGCCGCCCCACTTCGGTCACTATCCATCCGGCCAGTAGCGCCACGAAAGGCGCGGGTCCGGCTACGGCCAGGGCGCGCAGTAGCCAACGCTGTTGCGTGGGATGTAGTCCGCCGTGTCTGTACCGCCAGACAGCGTAGCCGGCCCACACAGCTAATCCCACCAAAGCAGTACCGATACCGATCATCACATCGAAGGACAGGTGCGTGATCAGCTGCGGCGGCTGGTCAGGGGCCGAGATAGCATCCATGCCTCGCACTTGAGCGTCGGGATTGCCGTGCAGCAATAGTGACAGCATTCGGGGAAGTTCGAGCGGGCCAAACCGCAGCGGCACGCCGTTGCGGGTGTGTTCCACGCCTTCCATTGCGGCAAACTTGGCGGGCTGCACGTTATACACCACTCGGGTAGCCCAGTCACCGACCAGCACCTGAAGGGGGGCTACGGATAGCCCCAGGACAGCACCGGCAGCAAGTCCGCGCCGATGATAACCGTCTCGCTTATGCGGGTTTCGCAGCATGGCTGTCGCGTACACTGAAGCGACGGCTAGTCCCGTGCACATGAGCGCCGCTAGCGCGATGTGGGTTAGCTGCGGGGGAGTCGTGGCGGCGAGAAACGGGCCTAGCGGTTGAGCGGCCACAAGCTTGCCGCTGGCGTCTTTGACCAGACCTACCGGACCGTTCATCCAAGCGTTTGCCGTGGTGACGAAGAGCGCCGAAGCCATGCCCGATATTGCCACCGGAATTCCGCACGCCAGATGTAACTTCGGTGAAAGACGGTCCCAACCGTAGAGGTACAGCCCGAAGAAAATTGCTTCGAGAAAAAAAGCAAAGGACTCCAATGTGAAGGGAAGTGAAAGCGCGGCGCCGAATCGTTCCATAAAGATGGGCCACAGCAGACCGAATTCCACTGAGAGCACCGTGCCCGAAACGGCGCCGATGGCAAATAACACCCCAGCAGCTTTAGCCCATCGTCTGGCGAGTGCCGTCCAGAGTGGATCGTTGCGCCGTAGGCCTCGCCAGCGAGCCCATAACATGAGCCACGGCAGGCCGACTCCGAGGACGGCGAAAATGATGTGAAAGCTCAGTGAGAGCGCCATCTGCTCTCGAGCGGCAGTGAGATCATCCAGCACGGAATAAGCATACTTCTACACAACGTAGAAATTCTACTTGCGGTAGAATGACCTGAAACACAGGTAAGGGAGATAGCGCTATGCCCAGTTTAGGAGAGTTGGAGCGAGCCATTATGGACGTGTTGTGGCGGGCGTCGAGCGCTTGCACCGCCAAAGACGTGCAAGACGCGCTAGCAACACGTGATTTGGCAACAACGACTGTGTTGACAGTACTAGGGCGGCTAGAACGGAAAGGCTTTGTGGTGCGCCAGCGGGTAGGCCGAGCTCACCAGTACTGTGCGACGGCTACTCGAGAAGACCACATCGCGGAGCTCATGACAGACGCGTTGGGCACAGCGCCCGATCGCACCGCCGCACTCGCCCGGTTTCTTGGCGGCATCGATGAAAGTGAACGAGTCGCCGCGCGACGGTTACTCGACTGATGGCCATTATTGGCCTGGTGCTCTTGGCTACCGGGCTGGTGCTAGCGGAGCCGTCGAGTGCAGCGATGGCTCGCGCTACTTGGCCAACTCGTGCACCGGCGACAGCGTTGCTGGTCTGGCAGTGCCTGGGTTTGGGCGCCGGGTTAGCTTTTTTGAGTTCGGGAGTCCTGCTGGCACTGAGTTCGCCACTGCTGCTGTCAGCAGCTATATGGGGAATTACTGTAAGCCTGGCCGTGCGCCTACTCGGCGTGCTCATGATAACCGGAGTGCGAACGCTACGAGTTCGTCGCCGGCATCGGCAGTTGTTGGACTTGATCGCCACTCCGTGGCCAGATCGTCCTGGTGCCGCGGTACTCGACCATCCGACACCTGTGGCGTATTGCTTGCCGGGCCTGCACTCG
This sequence comes from Mycobacteriales bacterium, assembly GCA_038260095.1. GTDB lineage: Bacteria > Actinomycetota > Actinomycetes > Mycobacteriales > QHCE01 > QHCE01. The sequence goes on from JBBSOC010000057.1 coordinate 8,308, forward strand.
CGACTGGTCGTCAGCCGCGGCGTGCTGGACATGCTTACTGCGCCACAGCTGGAAGCGGTGGTTGCGCATGAACGCGCACATTTAGCTGAGCGGCACGATCTCGTGGTGCTGCCGTTTGTGGCTTGGGGAGCAACGCTGCCCTGGCTATCGGGAGTGTTGCGCTCGCAGCTAGCGGTCGCGCAGCTGCTGGAGATGCGCGCCGACGATGTTGCGGCCGCGCAATGCGGTGGCGGCCACCTTGCCGCGGCGCTGCATCGCGTGAGCAGTCATGCAGGGCCTACGGCGGGTCCCGACATGAGTGACTTCGGGTCTGCGGCTACCCGTCGAGCGCAGCGGATGCTCTCTATGTAGAAAAGTGCAGCCCTGACAATGTGCATTCCCGCGCCCATCGCTGTGGGGCCTGCTCGTAGTCACTAAGGTTGAGGCGTTTAGCGACTAGGAGCGGCAGTAGCTCGTTCCACTCGGCCGTATCAGGCTGAACGTTACGCACGCTAGCTTTCCATCGTGCGGTGCGTTCCCGAGTCGTCGTGGACCGGGTAATCACATAGCAGGTGGTGGCGTCTGCCAATCCAGGGACTATCTGCCCGCTCCCCCCATGCAGGACATAACACGTGCTCTCATGCCACACCATCCAGACCGCGGTCGCGGGGGGCTTGAGCAGCTCAAGCCAGACCACACCAGCTTTTTTCATCACTGCCGGAATCAACACGGCTGTGGAAATGTCGCTCATCGTGTCCTTAACATTAGAGCTACCCCTCGAGTAAGCCTAGAGCCGACGATGGCAAGCCCCAGCGAGTAGGGGACAATCATGTGTCATGGAGAGCACTGGACTTGGCACACGCTTAGACGGCCGAACCGCGCTGGTCACGGGCGTTGGTCGCGCGGACGGTATTGGATTCGCGATCGCGGAGCGGCTGATTGCGCTGGGCGCAGCCGTATCTATCGTCTCGACGACCAAGCGCGTTCACGAGCGCGCCAGCGAGCTTAGAGCCACGGGGTATGTTGTCGACCTGAGCAGTGCCAACGAAGTGGAAGCTCTAGCCGACTCGATCGGTGAGAGCGGCACTGCGCCAGAAATCATCGTGAACAACGCTGGACTTGCCAGCATCTCCAGTCCAGAAGTGCTCCGCCCGGTCGCGCAACTCTCCGACAATGACTGGCGGACTGAGCTTGATCGCAACTTGACTACAGCGTTTTTAGTGTGCCGTGCCTTTGTTGGCGTGATGGCCGAGCGCGGTTGGGGTCGCATCGTGAACATCTCGGCAACCACTGGTCCCGTAACGGCCATGCCAGCCGAGGCTGGATATGCGGCAGCGAAGGCCGGAATGGTGGGGCTCACCCGAGCACTCGCGATGGAAGTCGTTGCCGACGGGGTGACGGTCAACGCGGTAGCGCCGGGATTCATTCATACCGGTTCATCCACCACTTCTGAGCTACAGCGCAGCCTAGATACGCCGCTGGGGCGCCCCGGCCAGCCTGCTGAGGTGGCTGCGGCAGTCGCGTTTTTGGCTAGCCCCGCCGCTTCATACATCACTGGGCAGCTGTTGGTGGTCGACGGTGGAAGCAGTGTCGCCCAGGTGCATCCCAAGCACTAGTAGCTACTAGCCCGCTACATCAAGGCAAGTTCCTGTTGTTGATAATGCTGTTCCTCCCCGAATGTAGCGTTATTAAACGGTATAAATTTTTTAGATACGGATTTTTGCCAATGTTCTTTGGATTCTTCGGGTGCTGGCGAACGTAACTGCTGGTCAGCATGAGTGCCAGCGGCTCCAATTAACCCGTATCGCCTCGCCAGCCGTTCTACTTGTCGTTGCAGTTGTTCCCGATAGCCCGCAGGGGCATATGCGCCCCGGGCGTAGAGCTGCTTGTATCGCGGCACGAGTGTGTGGTGATACTTGTCCAACCATTGGAAGTACCATTCACGAGCCCCAGTTCGTAAGTGCAGCGGCAGCGCTGTTACGGAGCTAGCCCCAGCTGTGGCGATGGCCGCGATCGTGTTCTCAAGCTGTTCATCGCTGTCGGATAAAAATGGCAAAATCGGAGCCATCAGCACGCTGCAACCCAAACCTTGATCAGTGAGAGTGCGACACACACCCAACCGCGCTTGCGGGCTTGGAGTGCCTGGTTCACTGCTGCGCCATACTCCACGATCGACTGTACCCACAGAAATTGCCACACGCACCCGGGAGTGCCGCGCGGCACGAATGAGCAAATCCATATCGCGCAGTATCAGTGTGCCTTTGGTGAGTATGGAAAAGGGATTTCTGTGTTCAGCCAACACATTGAGCAGGCCTGGCATGAGTCGATACCGCCCCTCGGCTCTCTGATAAGGATCGACGTTTGTGCCCATAGCGATGGGCTCACCCGTCCACGACGGTGCTGCGAGCTCTTTGGCCAGCAGCTGCGCCGCGTTGACCTTCACCACGATTTTACTGTCGAAGTCTGCGCCGAAGTCCAGGTCCAAGTAGGTATGAGTGTTTCGTGCGAAGCAATACACACAGGCGTGACTGCAGCCACGGTAGGGATTGATGGTCCAGCGGAATGGCATACGAGACTCGCCTGGGACCCGATTGAGGATGGAGCGTGCGCGCAGTTCATAGAACGTGATGCCCCGAAAATCCGGTGTGCGAACCTCTAACATTCCCAAGTCTCTTGTGGCGAGTTCTGGTAACGGGAGCGCAGGGGCGGCCAAGCCGCTTTCCTCATTGGACGCCGTGACTGCCAAGTTGTCCCATCGCATGTCCCGCCTCCCTTCGACAAGATGCTGAGCCGATCGTTACTAAGTCAGCCCGAAAGTAGCTAAATTTGCAGGTCAAAGGGTCGTACTAGTCCAGCTACTTTCGATCTGATTAGTAAAGTAGAACATATGTTCGATAGTCTTGGCAAGTGTTAGAAGTTCCAGGGCGTTTCCTAAAGCGCCCTGGCATACTGGCGAGGTGAGCGTTGGGCCCTGGCCGGGCGAATGGCCGGAAGGTGAACGGTATGACCCGGAGCTGCTGGCCCAGGGTGATTCCCGAAATGTGGTGGACCGATACCGTTATTGGCGCCGCGAAGCGATAGTGGCTGATCTGGACCCCCGGCGCCACGAGTTTGAGGTGGCGATAGAGAACTGGCAGCACGACTTCAATATCGGCACAGTGGTACGCAACGCCAATGCGTTTCTTGCGCGAACGGTACATATCATCGGGGCTAGGCGGTGGAATCGGCGCGGAGCCATGGTCACTGACCGTTACCAGCACATCCAGCACCACCCTGACTGCGATGCTTTCGTCGAGGCCATGGGCTCCGCTAAACTGCCGATTATCGGAATCGACAACTTACCTGGCTCTGTGCCGCTGGAGAGCGTGACACTACCGCGGCGTTGCGTACTCGTTTTCGGGCAAGAAGGGCCGGGGTTATCCGAGCAAGCCCGCGCCATCGCCAGTGATGTATGTTCGATTGCGCAGTTCGGCTCCACCCGATCGATCAATGCTGGGGTAGCCTCAGGCATTGCGATGCACGCCTGGATCCGTCAGCACGCATCGCTGCCGCTTGTGTCACTGAGTCCCTGATAACTGGATTTCACGGTATTTGCTGTCCACCTCAGCGTGGCTGCGTGCTTTGTGGCGCAGCAACGTGTACAAATTTTCAACAGCTGTTACATGTGGTGTTGCAGCAACATTATTTGCATCGGACACGTCAAGGGAAGGCATGGGAACATGTGGAAGAAGGTTTTCACTTGGGGCCTAGTTGCTTTCCTGCTTTTTTTCGTCGCCACTCGACCACACGACGCCTCAGCGGTTATGGGCAAGCTGGGCTCAGGCTTAAAAGCTATTGGTATCGGTTTGGGAGATTTCATCTCCGGCATGCTGTAACTCTTTTCACTATAGAGATTGTTCGCTGCCCAGTAGTGCCTCTAACTCCAGCTGTTCACCAGTTCATGGCGTAGTCTTGTAACTGTGATGCCGCGAACCTACGCGGCTGTTAGCTGTTCAGAGTTCGGGCGTTAAAGGAGCACACTATGGCTAATCGGGATGCGGATGGCTTACGTGGGCGTGAGCCTGATGAAATTTCCTCGGCCGCGGTGAGTATCACCCCTATTCCTATCGAAGAAACCGAGCGCGCTTACGACTCGGCCGGACTGCCAATCACTGAGCAGAAACCTCATATTCAGGCCGCCGCCGCAACGTCGGTTACCGGTGATGGGACCACGGCCGAGCCGCTGCCAAGCCATCACGTGGCCAAATATCTGTTCTCCAGCGAGCGGTACGTCGGGGAATGGCGTCGGCATTGGATCCAGGTCGTCGCGTGGGTTGTGCTTGGTGCTCTCTCGCCGTTCGTGGTGGGGTATCTCGTGGGGATGGTCGGGAGCTCCAATAGCGCAGCCACGTGGATCATTTTGGTGCTGTGGCTGGTGGGTTTGTCATTTGTAGGCTGGCGAGTTTTTGAGTGGTGGCATGAGCGTTTCGTGCTGACTAATAAACGGGTCATGTTGATCTCGGGTTTGGTGACGCGGCGAGTGGCCATGATGCCGCTGGCTCGAGTCACCGATATGGCCTACGAGCAAACCCCGTTGGGAATGATGCTCAACTACGGTTCCTTCATTTTGGAGTCCGCCGGTCAAGATCAGGCGCTGAGCACAGTGAAGCCGCTACCGCACCCCCGCGAGCTGTACCTGTTGTTCTGTCAAGAAATGTACGATCCCGATGCAATAGCAGCCGGTGCCAAAGCTAACTCACCTGAAGGCGACCACAGTGCCGACTAGTACTGGCACATGACGCTACGTGCGCGTACCCCACATATTGACTTACACACCCACTCCACCGCCAGTGACGGGACAATCCCTCCCGATGAGTTGATGCGGCACGCGGCCGCGGTTGGCCTTGACGTGATCGCGCTCACCGACCATGACACCACCGCCGGATGGACCAAGGCTGCTGCGGCACTGCCGAGCGGACTCACGCTACTGCCAGGTGCTGAGATTTCCTGCTCGTGGCTTTCGCCGGATGCGGCGTCTAGCGGACGACCGATCAGCATCCATCTTTTGGCGTATTTATTCGATCCAACGGAGCCACGATTCCGAGATGCCCGTGCGCGAGTGCGTAGATCGCGGACAGATCGAGGCATGCGTATTGTTGAGCTACTCCAAGCTGATGGGTACGACATCACCTGGACCGAGGTTGCCGAGTACGCCGGCACGGCCCCAATAGGACGTCCGCACGTGGCGCATGCGCTGCTGCTGCGCGGCTTGGTACCTGATATGACCACTGCCTTCATGCCTGAGTGGTTGGGGCGCCGCTACCGTGTGCCAAAAGCGAACATCGACGTATTCGACGCCGTGCGGCTGGTGCGGGAAGCGGGTGGAGTGCCGGTGTTAGCCCACCCCAAGGCGAGCGTGCGAGGCCGCATCGTTTCTGACGAGCTGATCCGTAAACTTGCTGCGGCAGGTTTGGCGGGCCTGGAGGCTGACCACGCCGATCACGATGCCGCCCAACGCGCCCAGGTGCGTTCGTTGGCGAGGGAAGCGGGGCTGTTCGTCACCGGCTCTAGCGATTTTCACGGCAGTCACAAGACTATTCGTCTCGGCGAGAACGCGACTACGACCGAAGAAGTCTACGCACAGATCGTCGCCGCCGGTAAGGGTAGTTCGGTGCTCAGCAGCCGGTTCAGCGTGGCTTAACAGTCGCCGTGGTGCCGCTTGGTTAAGTTTCCTTTAGTAATCCAGTGGATCTGGAGCGCGGCTATGGCGGTAGGGAGGTTGAATACGTAAAGATGGAGCCATGTTCGATCACATTGCCGGATTGCCGGCTCATCCGTTGGCTGTACATGTTCCTGTCGTTATGATTCCGCTTACCGCACTGGTCGCGCTGCTGTATGTGCTGCTGCCACGTTGGCGTAAGTCTTTTCGATGGTGGTTATTGGCGGCCGCAACCATTAGCAGCGCCAGTGCCTGGTTTGCTACCCAAACTGGGGAGCGGCTTGAAGGATCCCTAGGCTCGGCAGCAAACATCAAACGGCATCAGGAGTTTTGAGGTGTGTTGGGTTTTCCAGACGGTGTGTCCGCTAAAGTTTCTTGTCTGGAGGTTCTTGTGAA
>JBBSOC010000058.1:0-14168 GCA_038260095.1 Mycobacteriales bacterium
CACCTGATCCGGCCGCACCACCACACCCTCAACCATGACCGGCAACATTGCCAGCCACACGACCCCAAACGATCACACCACGCCGCAACAACCAAGAACTACCAGGTCAACACGTTAACCAACTTAAGCTACGCGGCATTGAACCTGGAACCAGCTGGTTCCAGGACCCACGTTGCACAATCGCAGAGCCGCTAACGCGGAGACTACTGCTGGTAACCGCCAGGCTGTCCATAGCCCACAGAAGGGGTAGAACCAGCGCCACATTTTTGCGCTAGTCCCGCGACGGCCCCGAGTAGCACGGCCCCTAAAATACCTAAGTAGACACCTATGGTGTAGCCGTGGTCGATGCTACTTGGCAAGGGCTTAAAGAACACGCTAGAAAGCTCAGACATTATTAAGATCGCGAACAGCAACGCGAGTGCAGCCAACACTGCGGTGACAATCCGAGCTATGAGCCGGAACTTGTCTCGCAGCACGATCGCTGCCGCTGCCGCAATGAGTGCCAGCACGGAGACCACGACGAAAAGCGTGCTGTAGTTTCCGAGATTGGTGTTAGCTTCTTCAGGTATATCCTTGAATTCCCCCAGGCCCGCGCCCTTGTTGTCAATTGAAGCCCAGTCGGTAAAGTACGAGACGAGCAAAATGATAAATCCGACAGCCCAGGCCGCAACCGCGCCCCACTCTAGCGGCGAAAACTTGAAATCCGTAAAAACATTGCTGCCGCTACCGGAAGGCTGCTGGCCATACGCCGGTTGTCCATAACCGGGCTGCTGGCCAGGCTGGTCTTGCTGCCCATACTGCGGTGGGTGGCTCATGATCAATCTCCAAAGTGTGATGCCGAGGTCGATACGCCACGTTGATCTATTGAGTTTGGCTACAGCGTGGCCTATCTTGCCTATTCAAGGCAGGGCAAGCCTACTAAGTCGGTGACACTAACGCGAGCTTATCGTCGTATAATGGACACTCGGCTATTTCTTCACCGCAGACCACGGCGAGTACTGTCTGCTTCATGCCAGCAGTTAACAGCTCAGAGCTGGGCCCAACGCCTCGGACCGGAATAGTCGCGGCGTGCCTACTCGCTGTGATCATCGCCGGGCTTGACCTACTATCTGGGCCAGAACCTGAACTTGCTGGAATGTTGGTCGCCCCACCGTTGATTGCAGCCGTTGTGGCCACCTATCGCTGGGTTTTCGCTGTCGGTAGCTTGTCTTTTGTTCTGGCCTTGCTGCTATATCTGCCCTTCACCACGCCGGTGGAGGGTGTTCAGCTGCTCCAACTGGGCGGAATCGTGGTAGTCACGTTTATTGCCGCTGGAGTAAGCCAGCTCAGGTTGCAGGCATACCAACGCCTTACATCTCTTCGCAAGCTTGCCGCAGTAGTACAGCAAGCGGTGTTAAGGCCAATTGGCGATCAGCTTGGGGACCTCACGCTAAGTGTCCGTTATGTCTCTGCCAGTGCGGAAGCCGATATAGGCGGCGATTTGTACGAGGCGCTCGATACGCCATATGGCTCCCGCGTTCTCATTGGTGATGTGCGCGGAAAGGGTTTGGATGCGGTGCGCCTTGCTAGCACAGTGCTTGGTTCTTACCGGCATGTGGCGTATGAGCGAGCCGAACTGCGCTCGGTGATGGCCGACCTAGACCGTGCGGTCGCGCGGGCAGTAGGCGACGAGGATTTTGTCACAGCTTGCATTATTGAAGAGCGCGGCGGAATGCTGACCGTACTCAACTGCGGGCATCCCGCACCATTACTGCTGCGCAACGGTGTAGTCACCCCGCTGGATCCACCCGCCACAGCGCCGCCGCTAGGCTTCCTTGCCGCCGCTAAGCCGCGGGTGGAACGGCTCGAACCTGGCGATCGCATCCTGTTGTTTACTGACGGTCTCGCCGAGGCTCGGCGAGACAACAAATTCTTTCCGATTGAGCAACGTGCCTGGCGAATTCTTGGGCACGGCACCATCAACGATGCCCTGACGTCCCTGGAGAACGCGCTGACCGATTGGGTCCGCGGCAAGCTCGATGATGACGTTGCGCTAGTGCTCCTGGAGTACCAAGGTCCAACTTCTGACCGAGCAAACCAGCCTGCCTGGGAGTGGGGCACCCAGCGAGGGAGCTAGCTACTGATTTTCAACGAAAAGCGAAACGGTTACTGATGGGTAATATAGTGGTAAGTATCTGCTCGAAGCAGCAGATTGCGGCGAAAGGCGCCAGCAATGAACCACTACCGAAGTAACCTACGCGACATCCGCTTCAATCTGTTCGAGGTGCTGAATCTTTCCGAGCGCTTAGGCAGCGAACCCTTCGAGTTGCTTAGCACTGACGATGCGTACAGCGTGCTCGATGAAGTCGAGCGGCTGGCTAGTGGGGACTTCGCCGCCTCCTTCACTCTTGCCGATAGACATCCGCCCATCTTTGATCCGCTCAAACACAGCGCAGTTGTACCGGAAGCGCTCAAAGTCTCCTACCGCCGTCTGATCGAAGGTGAGTGGCATCGGCTTGATCTGCCCCGGCAGTTGGGCGGCTATGGGGCACCCCCGACTCTGCGCTGGGCCGTCGCGGAGCTCCTGCTGGGGGCAAATCCCGCGGCGTTCATGTATGCCGGAGGTGCTCGATTCGCCAGCATCCTGTACTCGCTCGGCACACAGGAGCAGCAGTTCATCGCCGAGCAGATGATCGAGCAAGGGTGGGCGGCGACTATGGTGCTCACCGAACCCGACGCTGGATCTGACGTCGGTGCTGGACGCACCACAGCAACTGCCCAACTCAACGGAACTTGGCATATCAGCGGAGTGAAGCGCTTCATCACCTCGGGCGAGCATGACCTTACCAGCAACATTGTGCACTTTGTGCTGGCTCGGCCCCGAGGTTCCGGCCCCGGCACTAAGGGTTTGTCGATGTTTATCGTGCCCAAGTTTTTGATCGGGCCCAAAGGGGAACTCGGCTCACGCAACGGGGTGTACGCCACCAACCTCGAACACAAGATGGGGCTGAAAGCCTCCACAACCTGCGAACTTACGTTTGGCGAACGAGAACCCGCGATCGGCTCCCTCGTTGGTAACGTGCACGACGGCATCGCGCAGATGTTCACGATCATCGAGTATGCGCGAATGTTAGTGGGTACAAAAGCGATCGCTACTTTGTCATCGGGATACCTCAATGCACTGGAATACGCAAAGCAACGAGTGCAAGGGCCAGATCTTGCGTCGTCGGCCAAAGCTGATGCACCCCGCGTCAGTATCATCCACCATCCCGATGTGCGGCGAAGCCTGCTGCGGCAAAAGTGTTACGCCGAAGGGTTGCGGGCGCTAGTCCTGTATACCGCCCATATTCAGGATCGAATCGCCCTTGCCGAGCACACACGGGACCTTCAGTCACTTAGCACCCTGCGCCGGCGCAACGACCTGCTGTTACCAATAGTGAAGGGCTGCGGTTCCGAGCGCTCCTACGAGCTCTTAGGTTCGGAATGCTTGCAGACGTTCGGCGGATCCGGATTTTTGCAGGACTATCCGATCGAGCAGTACGTGCGTGACGCAAAGATCGACACGCTATATGAAGGCACCACCGCAATCCAAGGCCAAGACTTGTTCTTCCGCAAGATTCTACGAGACCGAGGTGCGGCACTCTTAGAGCTTGTAGAAGAGATTCAGCGATGGCTGCGCGAATCCAACATCGCCGGATCGCTTACACCAACCCGCACTGCGCTGGAAATAGGAATTACTGAAGTCGTCCGTATGGTGAATCAAATGTCTACATGGGCGAGGGACAGCAGTAACGATCCGTCACAGATCTATCGCGTAGGTCTGAACACGACCCGCCTGCTGCTGAGCTTAGGCGATCTGCTGATCGGTTGGCTGCTGCTGCGCCATGCCGCCGTGGCTCAAGATGCCGCCGAGCGTGGTGGCAGCAAAGATGCACTCTTCTATCAGGGTAAGGTCGCGGCAGCACAGTACTTCGCGCAGACTGTGCTGCCAGAACTTTCGGCCCGCGCTACCACGGTCGCTGCGACTAACGATGATGCGATGGAGTTAGACCAAGCGGCGTTCTAGTTTTCAGCTGTGTTCTTCTTCAGACAGAGCACGTAGTCCTTGGTCTCATTCACGAAGTACAGCTCTGTCTCTGAGGCTGGGCAGCCCTTGTCGCTTTGGGTGTGGTTGAGCCGCTTGATAATCCTGAACGCGTTCTTATTGTCACAGTCCACCGACTTGGCCCTGCTGCCCTCTTGCTCAATACAATTACCGGCCTTGTGTGCGCTGTCGCTAGAGTCTTGAATAAATACATAGGCCAGTACCCCGCCGACTACGAGCAATAGGACGCCGAATACGCCCAACACAATCATCAAGCGGCGCCGGCTACCCCGAGGACGGTGCGCTCCAGGAGCAGGTTCGGTGTAGCCGGGGGTGGTGGCCTGCGGCGCCGGAGGCACAGGCGGGTCGGACGGCGGGGGCGTTGCATGTGATGCAGTTGAAGCCACCGCGGCGCTCGAATCCGATGAAGGCTGATCCTCGACGTTGGCTGTCTGATCAACGGAATTTACGGTAGCTTCACCGCCCGCTTCGGCGATACCAGCCTCACTCGCGGGCTGATCAACCTGGGCCTCAGGAGAAACATCCTGTTCTTGGCTGGCCGACGAGCTGGCCTCGGCGGGAGAAACTTCAGGCTTCACCAACGATACCTCGGCAGTACCTTCCGTTCCGGAATCGGCTTGCGCTGCCGCCGCATCGGGGGAGGATTCGGAGGCGGGCTGCTTGCTCGAGTCGGTCATGCTCGCTCCTAGAACTAGATATATCTGTGTCGAAGTGCATCCTATGCCCCTTGCCGCTCAGGGGTTAACCCTGGAACTAGCTCAGCACCTGTAACGCCGGGTTGCGCAAATAGCGGCCAATATCGGCGAGAAACTTCGAGCCTTGCTCGCCGTCAATCATACGATGGTCAAAGGACAGCGACAGCGTTGTCACCTGCCGTGGCACTACCACTGCCTCGTGCACCCATGGGCGAAGCGCAATCGTGCCGATTGCCAAGATCGCCCCTTGGCCTGGCGGAAGGATCGGGGTACCAGCGTCGACACCAAATACCCCCACATTGCTGATCGAAAATGTGCCACCGGATAGTTGTGCTGGCCGAACGTGCCCGCTACGCGCGATCGCGGCGACATCGGCCAGCTGGGTAGCAAGCTCCACAGTGGATAAGGTGTCAGCGTCTGCAATGACCGGCACGAGTAGTCCACGCGGCGTCGCTGCCGCGATCCCTAAATTGATGTAGCTCTTCTGCACGATTTCTGCACGTTCGGCGTCCCAGCTGGCATTTATCTCCGGGTGCCGAGAGAGTGCGAACAGGGTCGCCTTCACTGCCATCAGTAGCGGGCCCACCTTTACGCTGGCAAACTCCGGAAGCTGCTTGAGCTCAGCGAGTAGCTGCATCGTCGAGGTGACGTCCACCGTCAAAAACACCGTCACGTGTGGCGCGCTGAATGCGCTGTTCACCATCGCTTCCGCGGTGAGCAGTCGCACGCCGGTGACCGGGATTCGCTGCTCGGAGCGGCTAACGGTGCGCGGCCCGAGGCCGCCATTCGCTACCGCCAGTACATCATCCCGGGTCACGGTATGATCTGGACCGGTAGCGGCGACGCTGTCTAGGCTCACGCCGAGCTCTCGTGCCAGCTTGCGCACGGGGGGCTTCGCCAACACCTTTGGCGCGGTGGGAACCGGCGGCGGCTCAGGGGTTTCGAGCACAAGCTGCGCTTGCGCAGCAGATTTCTTTGGCCGACGGCCAGGGATACCTTCCTGGAGCGGCCCGTATCCCACCAGCACAGCTGTGCGGCCGCCCGCGGATTTCGCGATCGGCTCTGTCACATTAGGGTCTGTCACATTAGGGTCAGTCACATTGAGGCTAGCCACACCTGTGGCAGTCAATGTGGCAGTCAAATCTGGAGCGAGACGAGCTGCCTTACCAATAGCTGTTCCGTTGTTGGTGCTTGAGGTGTCGGCGAGCTCAAAGGTGATAATTGGCGCACCGACGTCTACCGTGTCACCCTGTCCGTGGAGTAGCTTGGCCACCACCCCAGCATGCGGAGACGGCAGTTCTACTGCGGCCTTCGCGGTCTCAATCTCAACAATGATCTGGTTGAGCTCAACGGTTTGGCCTGGCTCTACCAGCCACCGCAAGATATGACCCTCGGTCAACCCCTCGCCTAGATCGGGCAGCCGAAACGGGACAGTTGTCGCCATTGCTGTAGCCCCTCTCGTGGTGTGTGCATCGTGGGAGATCATCGCATGTTCGACTCGGCGCTATCGATGGCTCATCACGATATCCACGCTAGTGAGGATGCGCTCTACGTCGGGCAGATAGTGCTCCTCTAACCGAGCAGGGGGATATGGCGTGTCAAAACCGGTAACTCGAAGCGGCGGCGCCTCCAGATGGTAGAAACATTCCTCGCTGACCCGAGCACAGATCTCCGCACCCAAACCAACGGTGCGCGGTGCCTCGTGGACCACCACCAAGCGGCCGGTTTTACGAACTGAGCTGAACACCGGCTCGAAGTCCAGGGGAGATAGCGAGCGAAGGTCGATCACCTCGAGCTCTTGGTTGCAGTCTGCGGCAGACAACGCCGCCGCAAGGCAAGTCTTCACCATGGGCCCGTATGCCACAACGGTCACATCGCGTCCTGCCCGCACGATGCGTGCAGCGTGCAGCGGCGTCACGGCAGCGTCGAGTAGATCCTGCGTCTGATCCACCTCGGCTTTATCCCAGTAGCGCCGCTTGGGCTCGAAAAAGATTACCGGATCATCGCTGACAATCGCCTGCTGAATCATCATGTAGGCGTCAGACGCGTCGGCGCAGCTCACCACTTTCAGCCCGGGGGTATGGGCAAAGTAAGCCTCGGGAGATTCACTGTGGTGCTCCACGGCTCCGATACCGCCACCAAACGGGATGCGAATCACCACCGGGAGCCGCACGCGGCCTGCCGAACGGTAGTGCATCCTGGCCAGCTGCGTCACGATCTGGTCATACGCTGGGTACACGAAACCATCGAACTGAATTTCACAAACAGGTCGATAGCCTCGCATCGCCAAACCGATCGCGGTACCCACAATTCCGGCCTCAGAAAGCGGCGTATCGATCACCCGACCTTCACCGAAGTCCTTGGCTAACCCATCAGTGACCCGGAAAACGCCGCCGAGCGTTGCAATGTCCTCTCCCATCAACAACACACGAGCATCAGCCTCCATCGCGGCCCGTAGCCCGGCGTTCAATGCTTTACTCAACGTCATCACAGTCATGACGGGCCTCCACCTAATGCCTGTGAATCCGCTGTCGCTGCCTCAACGTCACTGTCGGCGAAGCTGTCCAGGTACGCCGCGAATTTGTCTTGCTGGTCAGCGAGCTGCGCGGAAGGCTCGGCGTATACCTGATCGAAGATCGCTCGCGGCGGCGGATCGGGCAACGCGAGGGTCTGGGCCCGAAGTGTCATCGCCAACTGCTGAGCTTGAGAGTCCGTAGCATCGAAGAACTCCGCATCCGCGTGCTGCTCGCGCTCGAGGTATGCGCGGTAACGAGCGATCGGGTCGCGCTGCTGCCACTGCTCAACCTCGCTGGACGGGCGATAACGACTAGCATCATCGGAGGTAGTGTGCGCGGCCATTCGGTAGGTGTATGCCTCGATGAACGTTGGTCCTTCGCCAAGCCGAGCCCGGCGTAACGCGGCTTGTGTCACCGCGTAACAAGCCAGTACGTCATTACCGTCCACTTGGATTCCAGGTAAACCAAACCCCGCGGCCCGACGGTACAGCGGAATTGGACTTTGGCGTGTGCTAGGAGCTGAGATCGCGTACTGGTTATTTTGGCAGAAAAAAACTACCGGAGCAGCGAACCCACTCGCCCAAATCAGCGCCTCATTAAGGTCGCCCTGGCTAGTAGCGCCGTCGCCGAAATAAGTGATGACGGCGGCACCATCTTCACTACCGACCTGCCCGTCTTTTGCCACGCCCATCGCGTACCCCGTGGCGTGTAGCGTCTGAGATCCAATGACAATGGTGTAGAGATGAAAATTGGTGTCGGCGGGGTCCCACGCCCCGTGGTCCACGCCTCGGAACAATCGTAGCGGCGCTATCGGATCGAGCCCTCTACACCAAGCCACGCCGTGCTCGCGGTAGCTGGGAAACGCCACGTCCTGTGGTTGCAGCGCACGACCGGATCCGACCTGCGCCGCTTCTTGGCCCAACAGTGAGGCCCATAAGCCCAACTCGCCTTGCCGCTGCAGTGCGGTGGCTTCAGCGTCGAGCCGTCGCACTATTACCAAGTCGCGGTAGATACCGCGATGCTGCTGCGGAGTGAAGTCGACAGCGTATTCATTATGTTGTCGATAATGTCCACTCGGAGTCAACAACTGCACGAAGGACTCGTGGTCGGCCATATCTACAGCATGGCAGAACCCGATTATCTGCGGGGGCAATTCGCCGGCTTAGCACCAGGCTGCGCTACACGCCAGGACGCAGCTCGGCGGTACAACACTTCATTGATCCGCCGCTTTTACCCAGCTCAGACAGGTCGAGGCAGATGGTCTGGTAACCGCGTTCGACCAGAACATGCCGCAAATGGGTGGCGGCGGAAGGCAGCACGACGTGGTGACCATCACTCACCGCGTTCAAGCCGAATGCGAGTGCGTCGGCCTCAGTGGCGATTAATGCATCGGGAAACTCGCGAGCCAACACTGCCTGAGAACTGGGCGAAAATGCCCCCGGAAAATACGAGGGCGTGTGATCATCCAACGCAAATAACGCAAGGTCGAGGTGATAGAACCGCTCATCCACCAACCGCAGGCTCATCACTGGACAGGCGAAGGCTTCCGCAATTTCGGCGTGAGCGATGCGTTCGGTACGAAAACCGTAGCCGGCTAATATCAAACCTCGCCCCGGCAGGTAGATCAGGTCACCCTCCCCTTCATTGACATGCTCTGCCGTCACAAAGCGCGACCAACCGTGCGCGGTGTACCAGCGGCGGTGTTCTTGGGCTTCGGCTGCGCGGTGCGGAAAGCGGAACTTCGCCCCGAGAACTACTCCGTTTACACTAAAAGAGCCGTTAGCGCAGAACACCATGTCTGGCAGACCTTCAACCGGCTCTAGCAATTCGACATGGTGGCCGAGCTGCTCATACGTGGCCTTGAGGAGTTCCCACTGCGCCATTGCACGTTTAGAGTCAACTGGGGCGGACAGATCCATCCACGCATTGATGGCGTACGTGACCCCAAAATAGCTCGGGGGGCACATCAAGTAGCTGCGCATAACACAAAGGCTACTCAGCAACTCCCTCCGAGGTCGTCGTCCGAATGGGCATCAGGCTACGGTCATAGGAGTGGACTTGGCCTACCTGCGCGCGCATCCGCAGGTGATTCCTCGGCTGGTGGAGCACCAGCGAATCCGGGTCAGTCCGCTCTCGCGTGATCGGGCGGCGGCCTGTCAATCCCAGTTGTGGACCCTCGACGATGGCACACACCTGTTTGCTAAGACTCGCACCGCCGCACCGCCAGGGTTCTTCACTACCGAGGCGGCGGGGTTGCGGTGGCTTGCCGAGTGTCCGGGGCTGCCCGTTCCTGAAGTCATAGCTGCGTTGGACGAGTTACTGGTGTTGCAGTGGATACAACCGGGAGAACCCACGCGCAGCGGCGCGCGCCGGCTCGGCGAGCTACTTGCCCGGCTGCATAGCTTCGGCGAAGCGCCGGCGTTCGGCGCCCCCAAGGGACATGGTGTCCCAGAAACTGGATACGTCGGAGTGCTCCCACTGGATAATACGCCCGCGAAGGAATGGTCAGAGTTCTTTTTAGAACGGCGCTGCCTGCCCTATCTCCGGCAGGCGCGTGATCTCGGGATAGTCGATAGTGAGCTATGCGGCGAGCTGGAGACACTCCTGGCTAGATTGCCGCAGCATGCCGGACAAAGCGAACGGCCCTGCCGTATTCACGGAGACCTGTGGTCGGGGAACGTACATTACGATGCCGAAGGCCAGCCCTGGATTGTGGACGCCGCCGCGGCGCACTGGGGTCATCGCGAAACCGACCTGGCCACGCTGCAGCTGTTCGGCGCCCCGTTCCTCGCCGATACTTTAAACAGCTATCAAGCCGTGTACCCGCTGGGTGAGGGATGGCAGCAGCGAGTAGGAATTCACCAGCTGCATCTGCTACTAGTTCACGTGGTGGTGTTCGGAGCAAGTTACGTCGAACAGGCGTTGCGTGCCGCACGCACACTCCGATAAGTCCGACGGGCAAAGGGCACAAAACGTGCCTTTGCCGGAGCCCTGGGTCAGTGGCAGCGTGTTTTTGCCAAGTTCTCCTAACTTGGCAAAAATTTTTATCGTGCACCACCTCATAAGAGCGTCCTAGACCGTGTAGCTATGGAATCATAACTAAATATCGGTTCGTATAGAAAATTTTTTAGATTTCCGTATATATACCTATCAAGCACGCATTCTCGCCATACTGCTGCTCACATCGGCCGACGTTGCCATGCATGCCCTACACCAGTGGAGCATGATAAGAATACGGCGACGGTACGCTCAAGCCGGTTAATCAGTGTTGGGTAAGCGCAGGGTGGGTGTAGGCAGTGACAAGCACTTTGATCTGGATCGGTGTCGGCGCGGTGGTGATCGCCGGAGCGGTGTTGTTCATCATCGAGTACAACCGACTCATCAAGCGACGCAATAACGTGAAAGCCTCCTGGGGGCAGATCGATGTCCAGCTGGTCCGTCGCCATGATTTGATTCCCAACCTTGTTGCCACTGTGCAGGGTTACGCCGCTCATGAACGAGCAACGCTACAAGCGGTCGTTGCCGCCCGAACCCAGGCTCTTGCCGCTGAAGGTCCTGCCAGCAGAGGAGCGGCCGAGACGATACTTATCGGCGCGCTACAAGGTCTGTTCGGGCTGGCCGAGGCATACCCGGATCTCAAAGCTAGCGACAATTTCCTCGCGCTACAAAAAGAGCTGGCCAACACCGAAGATCGAATTACGTATGCGCGACAGTTCTACAACGACGCGGTGCTAGGACTCAACAACGAGGTGCAGTCGTTCCCAAGCCTGATCGTGGCCGGAATCACCGGATTTACCGCGCAGGAGTACTTCCAGGCTGAGCTAGGCGCGCGCAGCCCCGCGAACGTGTGTTTCTAGAAGGGAAACCGCGTGGAACGCCACAACACGCTCGCCGCAGAGTTGGCCGCAGCGATAAACTCATTCGGTGTTTCGTGGAGCACGGTACTTCAGGTGGTTGGAACGGCTGCCGCGGTCTCGGGCGCCTGGTTTGTGCTGCTAGGACTGCTCGCGTACCGCACGAAAGCGGGGTTCGTGGTCGCCGCTCCGGCGAACCAGGAACTGGGAGCCGAAACACCTGCGCTTGCACACCTGCTCGCCAACCGCTGGGAGTGCGGGGAGGAGGCCGCCGAGGCCACCTTTATGGATATGGCGGCACGGGGATACATCGCGATCGAAAGGGTTGGTCCAGAGCCGGAACAGGCAGTATGCACGGTAGAGGAACCTTGGCCCCCAGACCTGACACCGTATGAGCGCACCGTGATGAATCGAATACAGCAGGTGACGGTGGGATCCAGTACGCCGCTACCTGCCCTTGCGCATGGCTCACCGCAGGCTGCCGAGCTCTGGCTTAGGAGCTTCCGAGCCGAGGTGATTGCCCATGCGCGTCAGCTCGGACTATCCCGTAGCCGCATCTCCACCACAACCCGAGTCGGTTTGGTGAGCTTGGCGCTACTTCCGGGTGGCGTCACAGCCGTTGTGGCCGCCAAGAGTTTTGGGCATCCGGCGTTCGCCCTACTCGGACTCATCCTCTACGGGCTGCTGGCCAGCAGCGTCGGGCGGCTACGCGGAGAGCGCGACACGGCGGCGGGTCGTGAAGCCGCCAGCCGCTGGCTGGGAATGCGGGAATATCTGCGGTTGCATCCATCGTTTGCTGAGTTGCCGCCGGCCGCGGTCACTATGTGGCAGCGCTACCTGGCATATGCGGCGGCGCTCGGCGTAGCGCGCCAGGTACTTCGAGTGCTCGAGTTGGGCCCAGGGGATGACCACAAAGCGTGGTCGGCATACGGAGGAACTTGGCGGCGAGTACAGGTGCGCTATCGCCTCCGACCTTCGTGGGGATGGGCACCGTCTCGCGCATTCGTTACAGGTTTTGGCTGGTTAGGGTGGGCGGCGCTCATGATTTTCATGACTCGGCAATGGTTTTCTCTCGGCTCGGTCGTGACGTTGGCGGTAGCCATCACCAGCATGGCTTGCGGTTTAGGCGCCACCTACGTGGGGTGTGGGTTGCTGGACTGGCTCGCTCCGCGCTACCTGGATGGCCTCGTGCTACGGGTGCGGGAGCGCAAACGCTTCAACCCATTCGCCAAGCGAAACGCGCCGCGACGTTCCAGAACCTACCTCGCACTCGACACTGGAAGCGGTGACACTGCCATCGCCTGGGTAATGGCACCAGGGCTGCGATATCAAGCCAGTGAAGGTGAGCTGGCACGAGTCAAAGTCGGGCGCTGCTTTGGCCAAGTGCGACGCTACGAAATCGTGCAGCGAAGCTGGGAGTGGCGTAGACCTGTCACCACGGAAGCCGAGAAGCAGCAGCCCGCTCCACTATTCCAACTCGGACACGACACACCTAGCGGATTCTAAGTATATCTACTACAAAACTTAGATTGTTGTATATCCTCATAGCTAGATCGCAGCTGATGTGTTCCTGCCAAGGCCGCAGGAGCCGCCGTGTACGAAAATGGAGCGCCAGCGGAATGGGTACACAAGGCGACGAGAACGCTGGCAGGGACTCATCGGCGGTGATCACCAGTGGATCCGGTGCGTAATCCATACGCCCCGGGCGCCGGGCAACGGCCGCCGGAGCTTGCGGGTCGCGACACTGAGCTCGCGCAGTTCGATGTGGTGCTGGAACGGGTTGCGCGCGGCCGTCCGGAACGTTCACTTGTGCTTACTGGGCTGCGCGGGGTCGGAAAGACGGTACTGCTCAATACGCTGCGTTCGGCGGCGATGAACCGACTCTGGGGCACTGGCAAGTTGGAAGCTAAACCTGATCAGTCGCTGCGGAGGCCGGTTACCGCTGCGCTGCATATGGCGGTGCGTGAACTGGCGCCTCGACATCGCGCGCCGGATCGGGTTGACGAGTTCTTGGCCGTGCTGAAGGCATTCGCGTTGCGGAGCAATCCGAGTGGAACGAAGCTGCGTGATAGTTGGCGGCCCAGTATCGATGCGCCGGCGGCTACCGGGCGGGCTGATTCTGGCGATATCGAGATTGACTTGGTGGAGCTGTTCACCGACGCAGCCGAATTGGCACGCGATGTTGGTTCCGGGATGGCTCTGTTCATCGATGAGATGCAGGACCTACCAGCCGATGATGCGTCGGCGATCTGCGCCGCGTGTCACGAGCTTTCCCAGCGCGGCGCTCCGCTGATCGTCGTGGGTGCTGGTTTGCCGCACCTGCCGGCTGTGCTGTCGGCGAGCAAGTCGTACTCGGAACGGCTTTTCCGCTATCTGCGGATCGATCGGCTGGAGCGACCGGCCGCGGATTATGCGCTGGTTGCTCCAGCACTTCGCGAGGATGTGACGTTCACGTCGGAGGCACTGGCCGCGCTCTATGCCGCCGCCGACGGTTACCCCTACTTTGTGCAGGCGTATGGGAAAGTCACCTGGGATGCGGCTCCGAAAAGCCCGATTACGGCGCACGATGTGCGGGTTGCCGCGCCGGAGGCGGAGTCAGAGCTAGCGGTCGGCTTCTTTGGGTCGCGATATGAGCGGGCAACTCCGGCGGAGCGGGAGTACATGCACACGATCGCGATGCTGTCGGCCGGCGATGAACCGGTCTCGACCGCGGACGTTGCCATCTCGCTGGGCCGCAAACCGTCGAGCCTATCTCCAGCCCGCGATGGCCTACTGAAAAAGGGCCTCGTCTACTCCGCCGAACGCGGCAGTATCGCGTTCACCGTTCCGCACTTCGCAGGTTTCCTGCGAAAGGTTGCATAGTGCAGGTTTCCTGCGAAAGGTTCCCGCGAAGGACGGCATCGCGCAGATTTCATACCAAAGTTTACATAATTCTGTTCTCGCGAAAGACGGCATAGCGCGAGTTGCCTGGCTAGGGCGGCTTCATAGAAACTCTGTGGTGCAAGCTATACGACCTCAA
>JBBSOC010000059.1:0-13915 GCA_038260095.1 Mycobacteriales bacterium
AGGGCAACGGGTAGGCACTACTGCAGTCGCGCAAGCGGCAGAGGGTGATTGTCTCGCCGACGACTTTAATATCCCCATTCTCCCTGGATTCCTGCAGGGTGTGATTAAAACGCCGATTAACGCGGTATGTCGGGCCTTTCACGCTGCCGCAAAGCTTATATCGGAATATGTCCTCAATCCCATCGGAAACTTTTTGTGGAGCGCATTTCAGGCCAATCTGTGTTCGTCGCGTACCAGCATTGATCCCGATGACCCCCAGGCTGGGCTGAGCAGTTTAATGGTGCAAGGCGCGGAAGTCCTGGTGGGTAAGAATGCTGAATCTCCGGCGCAGACTACCTGGCGAGAATATGGTGTAGCTGGTACTTCATGGGGCACCTATTTCTTGAACTGCACCGATTTTTCCACCCACATACAAAACTATGGCGCAAACTTCGTATTTTCTGTGGCTAAGGTTTTCTCACTTATTGCAATTCTGTTATTTCAGGAGACGTTTAACAGTAAAGTTGTGGACTATTTCTTTGTTCCGCAGGGTGGGGCGCCGAAATCGGCTATCGATACCATTGTTAACCAACTTCATTTCGGCCTTTATATGAATATGATGGCTGTCGCTGTCGTGATCGGTGCCGCTATTATATTGTACAGATCCATCATTCTTCGAGGGGGTTTGGGCGAAGCCCTGAGTAAAATCGGGACTATGGCGCTTGTGGCCGGTGTAGCGTTGGTGTATGTCAGTCAAGGTTCGCAGATTATTCAGAAAGTTAGTCGCTTCACCGATGAAACGGGCGAGGCGGTACTCGGTGCGCTCAGCGCCGGAGGCTGCAATAACAGTGATGATCATGCTGTACCAGGTGGTGCGAAGCCATATGAATGCGCCGCGCAAACTATGTACCATGTACTGATTTATATTCCATGGGCTAATGGTGAAGTTGGGACTATTGATGTTTTTGGTGATGCAGCCTATAGCCAGCAGCGCAAAGACCTCGCATATCGTATTCTACACCAACAAGCTTATGATCGAAGAGAAAGCGGAATAGTTAACAACCTTGCAACCGATGATGCCGAGCGGGCGAAACAAACTCAAAAGCTTATACAGGCCAAAGAAGATGACCGACTCGCTATGGTCAAAAACGACTGGGGTGCGCGGTTTATTGCCAAAGACGGCAAGCCCGCGGCGGATTTTGCCGTTACCGGTGAATCCGCCTTGCGCCCCTATGAACACGTGGATGTCGACTACCCAGAATATTGGTTAATGTTCTCCGGAAAGGAGGCCGGGCAGCGTTACATCATCGCGATCATGGCCCTGCTTGCATCATTCTCCCTGGGGCTGGTCCTAATCTCCGTCACGATCGCGTATCTGGCGTTGCAGCTTATGACGATTGTCCTTGCCATGGTCGCGCCGGTGGCCTTCCTAGTGGGGCTGGTGCCAACATATGGGTACCGAATATTCCTCAAGTGGTTTGAGCTTGGAGCGGGGCTGTATATTAAACGGCTCGCGTTGGTGGTCTTCGTGGGGATATTGCTCGCCGGGTTGCAGCTCATCTTCAAAGTGCCCGCTCCGTGGTGGCTGCACGTGGTGTTCGCTTTCTGCATCGGGTGGTTTGGGTTGGCTTACCGACATCACCTCAGTAACTGGGCCAGTTCCGGCATGGAGGGGATGGGTAAGGTCGCAAGCATCGCTACGGGGGGCTTGCTGGGCATGAAAGACGGGGTTAAATCCGTCAGATACGCGAAAGCCACCTGGCAGGGTACTCGCGGCTTACCGGCGCGACAGCGAGCTCGGGCGGCCTTGGGTTCGGCATACGCTCAACCCGGAGCCCAATCGGCTCAGTACACTCGTCCGCAGCGCGGCTCTCAAGCAACTGGTGCCGGTCAGCCATTGTCGAAGCGCCAGCAGCGCAAGGCTCAGCGTCGCTCATCGCGCAACGGCTCCTATACATATCAGCCCTGAGAATCTCTACATTGTGGGTGCGCTGAATTTTGAGCATTCTCACGCCAATTACCTCGCTAGCGCAGTGTCCAACGTTTACGGAGGCAGAAACGCTCATGAGTACGCCCGCACCCGTTCTTGTCGTAGATTTTGGTGCGCAGTATGCGCAGCTTATTGCTCGACGCGTGCGTGAGCTTGATGTCTACTCCGAGATCGTGCCGCACACCTTGTCAGTGAGTCAGATCGCAGAGCGCAAACCCGCGGCTATCATTCTCTCTGGTGGCCCGGCATCGGTGTACGCCGACAATGCGCCGCAGCTGGATCCAGCACTGTTTGAGCTCGGAGTGCCGATCTTGGGGATCTGTTACGGATTCCAGGCGATGGCTCAGGCGCTCGGGGGCGCTGTAGGGCGCGCCGAGCTTTCCGAGTACGGCCGCACTACATTGACAGTCCTCACACCTGGCGTGTGTCTGGCAGAGCTGCCTAGCCAACAGTCTGTTTGGATGAGCCACGGCAGCGCGGTCACTGCCGCGCCACCAGAGTACGTGGTGACTGCTAGTACGCCTGGTTCGCCGGTTGCGGCATTTGAGCACACTGGGCGCAAAGCTGCTGGGGTGCAATTTCATCCCGAGGTCTTGCACACCGAGTACGGCCAGCACATTCTGCGTCGATTTCTCCTTGGCCTAGCCGGTATCGCCCCTAATTGGAGCACGGGCGCGATACTCGATGAGCTAGTTGCCGATATTCGAGCTCAGGTAGGTGATAAGAAAGTTATCTGCGGGCTTTCCGGCGGGGTGGATTCAGCCGTGGCGGCCGCACTTGTCCAGCGTGCTGTCGGCGCGCAGCTCAACTGTGTTTTTGTTGATCATGGTTTGTTGCGTGCGGGTGAAGCCGAGCAGGTGGAACGCGACTATGTAGTGGCCACATCGGTGAGCTTGACTGTGATAGATGCCCGGGAACGCTTTCTTGCCGCACTTGCTGGCGTTATAGATCCAGAAGCCAAGCGCAAGATCATCGGCCGGGAATTCATCCGGGTTTTTGAAGCGGCCGAGCGTGAGTTGGTGGTGCAGGCCGGTGCCCGTGGGGAATCGATCGAGTTCTTGGTACAGGGCACGCTCTACCCTGATGTCGTGGAGTCTGGCGGCGGTAGCGGCACGGCAAATATCAAAAGCCATCACAATGTGGGCGGCTTGCCGTCAGATCTTCGTTTCTCGCTGATAGAGCCGTTGCGGACGCTATTCAAGGATGAAGTGCGCCAGCTTGGCGTTGCGTTAGGGCTGCCGACGGCAATGGTGTGGCGCCAGCCGTTTCCTGGCCCAGGGTTAGCAATTCGGATTGTCGGCGAGGTGACTGCGGGCCGTCTGGAAACGCTGCGGGTCGCGGACGCTATCGCCCGCGAAGAGCTGACAGCCGCTGGGCTGGATCGCGAGATTTGGCAATGTCCGGTTGTGTTGCTGGCTGACGTTCGTTCCGTTGGTGTGCAAGGGGATGGACGTAGTTACGGCCATCCCATTGTGCTACGTCCAGTATCCAGCGAAGATGCGATGACCGCGGATTGGACTCGGGTGTCGCATGAGGTTTTGGCCAGCATTTCGACGCGGATCACCAACGAGGTGCCTGAAGTCAACCGAGTTGTACTGGATGTAACCAGTAAGCCACCTGGCACTATTGAGTGGGAGTAGGGTAGTGGAAGCACGCAACCTGCGAGTTCGTACGGCACGTAACCCTCAACGGCCCCCGCGGCAGCGCCGTTGGGGGCGGGGTTTTCGACGGGGCGCTACTTTGGCGCGACGTTTTTTGGGCGTACCAGTTCGAGTGCTGCGCTCGCCAGTACGTGTACTCAAGTTTCGCCGCAATATTGCGGGCAACCCGGCTGATGCGGTACCTGTCGTTGCGCAGCTGCCCTCGACTCCACACGCTCAACCAGCTCATGCTGCCATGCTCACCGGCGAGCACACTGCCTCGCGTCGAGTTCTGTTCGCACTGGTGAATCTGTGCACGCTGACTAGCGTCAGTTTGGGTATGGCCGCAGTGCTTCTCGCTGTGCGAGACCAGCTACAGATCGGCGGATTACTCCTGCTGGGCTGCGTATTCTTCGATGGCTTAGACGGGGCACTGGCTCGGGCTTGGAAAGTGAGCACCCCGTTTGGTGTGCAGATGGATTCGCTGGCCGACATGTGTTCATTCGGAATGGCTACTCCGGTGCTGGCCTATTTCTGGTTGGTAGGCAGTAATCCCGTGTATGTGGTGGTGCCAGCCTGCATGCTGATGGGCGGTTGCGCAGCTGTCCGTCTGGCTCGCTTCAATGTCTCCCCAAAAGACGGCACATTTTTCTCTGGGGTTCCGACTACAGTGGCGGCCGGCATGGTGGTGATCTTCACGCTGGTCCTACCTGACCCCATGCCGGTGCTGCCGGTGATTGGAGTGGTGCTCATCGCGCTGCTGATGGTGAGCAGCTTCCCCTACATGAAGTTGCAGCGCTGCTTTGGCTTCCCCATATGGTTGTGGAGTGTGCCAGCAATCGTTGCCTACTTTAGCGTCGCTGTGGCGTTTGGCCTGGTTGTTATGGTGTACGTGCTGAGCGGCCCAGTCGCTTGGGCGCGGCAGCGCCGGGTGGTGGCGACTGCTCCGCTGCATACCCCGACGGGGATTATCTAACGATTCTCCCCGACAGCCTCTAAGACCCCGCTAAGGGCCTGAGCTGTCTTACATGGCCAGTCGCTGGGATCTAGCGCTTGTTTTGGTAGACCTGGCCACGGTTTTCGATCTGGATAACATCCACGGTGACGATGTCGTCGTGCACCTCATAGACCACTCGCCAGTCGTTGGCAGCAGGGACACGGTACGTATGCTGCCGTCCGGACAGTTTCTTGACGCCATTCGCCGTGGCTGCTGCGCTAGGCCGCTTATGACGGCTTCACCATGCAGTTTAGTGCTGCCAACGAGCGATGATGGTTTCGCCGCCTAGCACCCGATCGCCAACCGCGACGCAGGGCCGCGCCGTGCCGACGGGGAGGTAGACATCTGTGCGGGAGCCGAACCGGATTAGACCAAAGCGCTCCCCAGCGCTCAACCGTTTCCCCACCTGGGCTCTATTTACTATCCGTCTGGCGATCAGCCCGCTCCGCTGCGCAACGCCGACCTTGCCGCGCGATGTTTCCAGCAGCGTGTACTGCGCCACATTGTGCTCCGCGGCGCTGGTCTGGGCAGCCGCATAGCCGCCTACTGATTCAGTGATTGCCAGTACTCGGCCCGATACCGGTGAACGGTTGACGTGTACATCCAGCACAGACAAGAACACCGCGATGCGTAGCCACTCGCCCGCGCCCAGTCGCTCATCGGTGACGTGCTCGATGGAGAGCACGCGGCCATCTGCCGCGGCCACCACGGCGTCGGAATCGGTGGGAGTGCGCCGATCGGGGTCGCGGAAGAACGCTGTGACCGGCACAGCGGCAGCGGCCGGCAGCAGCCATGCTCGAGACGACGGAAGCACCGTCTTGGTGACCAACGCTGCACCTGTGAGCAGTGCGGCGGCGGCGATACCGTTAGCGTCTAGCCCCATGTTAGGAGTGAGCTGCACCCGAGTCTTTCGACCTGACAGCAACCCAACGACAGTGCCACTGAGGCGAAAGAGCCGGCGAGCGGCAAGGTAGGAGTTCATTGCGATAGATGCTATTGCCACACGTGAGGTGAGTTTGCACCGACTGTCGGCCTGACCGCCGGTGCAAACTACTGCCCCGCGCTGGTGCGTGCAGTGCCGCTGCTTCTGCGGAACAGCGAGTATCCACCGAGTGCTGCCGCACCCAAAATCAGTGCGTTTTCTGGGAAAATTCGAGAGGGCATCCAGGCCAGGAGTCCGGCGGCTACTGCCGCCAGTACCAGCGTAAGCGCTGCGTTGGTACTAGATTTCCCGCGGCCTAACAGCGCGGCCGCTGGAGAGGCCGTTTCGCCGGCGGCGGGCAACAAAATCCAGGCCAGCACATACAGCAAACCCCCCGCCCCGCCGAAGAACACGAGCACGGAAAGGATTACCCGAAACAAGATCGGATCAATGTTAGTGGCCCGCGCGAGCCCGCCACAAACACCGGCGATCATACGGTCGTCGTGAGATCGGGTAAGTCTTAACTGTTGGGTAGATGTCTCAGGCGGTGCGGTCCCTTCACGTTGTCCAGCCCCTTCGTGGCGGGTGGTATCGGCAGGAACGGATGAGATCAACGGGTCTGGTTCGGGTGTGTGAGTCATATCTGCATTCTGCGCGGTGGATACTGCTGTCGCTATTAGGATCTACCCTGATAAGTCCCTGATATTGCCCGAGCTCGCTGGTCGGGGGACGCCCTTAACTTTGTCGATGAGCGCAGCCGAGCCGATGTGCCTTGTGCTACTAATGACCATGTGATGAGCAAGTGACCAGCACACCGATGCCCCCAGCACGGCGGCTGTACCGCTGCCCGCGGCGTCGCATTTGCGGCGGAGTAGCCCGGGGCGTCGCGATACATCTGGGTATATCCGCGTGGGTAGTTCGTGCGCTGTTCGTGGTGCTGACGGCTGCACAAGGCATGGGTGTGCTGCTCTACGTTGTGTTGTGGGTCGTTGTGCCTGTGCAACCCGCTGCCGATCGTGCCTCGCGTGGCAGGGCAGCCATAAGTGCTCTGGTTTCCGGGGTTATGGCAGTTGCCGTGGGACTAGGGCTGTGGCAGTGGAGCCGTTCTACGCACACGCTGGTACTTGGCTTCGCTGGAGTTGTGCTCGTTGGCGCCGCACTGACCTGGCAGCGGACCGACCCGCAGCAGCGTGAGCAGCGATTGTCGAGCTCGCTAACGTTTCCGTGGCTGGGCATTGCGTCTGATCAGCGGCGGTCGATCACGCTCCTACGCTGGTGCGCCGGCGGTGTTCTGGTTCTCATCGGGCTTGCCGGTTTACTCATCATCTCCGGAGAATTCACGGCGCCGCGCAGTGGCGTGATTTTTGGTGTGACCATGCTTGCCGGGCTGGCCATTGTGCTGGGTCCGTGGCTTGCTCGGGTGCTCGCCGCGCTGCGACAAGAACGCTACGCGCGGATCCGGTCTCAGGAACGTGCTGAGGTAGCGGCAATTGTGCACGACAAAGTCATGCACACCCTGGCGCTAATCCAGCGTCGCGCCGGCGATCCACGGGAGGTTTCCCGTATTGCTCGGGGCCAGGAACGGGAGCTGCGGAGCTGGCTATATGGAACCCCAGCCGCAGCCGATCAGCAGTTTGGCGCGGCGGTGCACGCTGTAGCCGCGGAAGCCGAAGACGCTTATGCGGTTACCGTAGAGACGGTTGTAGTTGGCGATATCGGACTCGATGAACCGACCCATGCTTTGGTTGCGGCAACTCGGGAGGCGCTGCTGAACGCGGCCAAGCACGCTGAGGTAAATAAGATATCGCTATACGCCGAGGTCGATGCCGGGGCTGATACTGAGGGAATAAGCGTGTATGTCCGTGACCGTGGCGTCGGGTTCGAGCTTGCGACGGTGCCGGCTGATCGTCACGGTGTGCACCATTCGATCATCGAGCGAATGCGGCGGTATGGGGGAACAGCGCGCCTGCGTACGGCGCCAGGCCAAGGAACCGAAGTGCGATTACATCTCCCACGAGGCGGCGGTGGTGTTTCGGAATGACGGAGAAACCGACATTGAATGAAACCGGAGCGCCTGCTCCCAGCGTTTTTCTGGTCGATGACCACGCTATGTTTCGTGCTGGCGTGCGTAGCGAAGTCGGTGCGCTGCTCCCTGTGGTCGGTGAGGCGAGCACAGTTGCGCAGGCGTTGGTAGGGATTGAACGCACAAGGCCCGATGTGGTGTTGCTCGATGTCCACATGCCCGACGGCGGTGGTCTGGCGGTCCTGGCAGGAATGCGTGAACGACAGCTTTGCGCCAGAGTGTTGGCGTTGTCGGTTTCTGATGCCGCCCAGGATGTGATCGGGCTGATCCGAGCCGGTGCTCGCGGCTATGTCACCAAGACCATCTCTGCGGCTGAACTTTCCGGAGCGGTACGCCGGGTTGCCGATGGGGATGCGGTGTTTTCGCCGCGACTTGCGGGGTTTGTGCTCGACGCTTTCACCTATGGCGATCCTGCCGCGTCGTCTGATCACGAGCTTGACGTGCTGACCGCACGAGAGCGAGAGGTGATGCGGCTGCTGGCCCGGGGGTATGCCTATAAAGAGATTGCAGCAGAGCTGTTCATCTCGATCAAGACGGTAGAGAGTCACTCTTCCGCGGTGCTGCGCAAACTTCAGCTTTCTAGTCGGTACGAGCTGTCTCGCTGGGCTGTAGATCGCAAGATCGTTTAATCTCCTAGAGGGTGTGCCAATCGGTCCCTGAACGGGCCGATGAATCAGGCCAAAACACCATTAACGAGGTGCTGCACGATAAAAATTTTTGCCAAGTTAGGAGAACTTGGGAAAAATGCGCTGCCGCTGAACTGGCCGTTTCATCGATGATGAAGGCAGTAGCTTGCAATCGTGTGCTCAGGGCAGCGGCCTGCGCCGCAGCCCTACACTCCCACCTCTACGAGCTGGAGTCAGCTTCCGGCTAACGAATCGGTGTCGTGATCGTCACTGCACCTTCTGAGAACGTGGGCATTGTGTTACAAGTCGATTACGCTAGCTATTGCTACCCAACGACCTTCGCCCATAGCCTAGCTGCAGGTTGGGCTGCCAAGGGTTGCTATGTGACGCGAAACTACCGGGTGCCTCAACCGCATAATGCAATAATCCGGGCACCGCGCGGTGCGCGGTAACTAGATATTATTGTTGTGGGTAGCGAATAGGCGGGATGCCTATAGCGCTGAGGATGGGTCGCCGTCAGTGGATCGCGTTGTCACGGCGAGGCTGCAATAACCGGCAGCATGGTGTTTGTGTCCACGTGCTGTCACGTATTGAATGTCTGCATCGGGGGTGAGCATTGACGTTAGCCGCGTCTGCCGGCGAATCGCACGGCTTTCCGATCTCTCCTGTGTCTCCAACTTCGGCATCTCCAACTTCGGCATCTCCAACTTCGGCATCCCCAACTTCGGCATCCCCAACTTCGGCATCCCCACCACACCTGGGAGGCTCGAGCCAGCAGGCGCTTAACATCACTGGCTTGCTGCGCGCACATGGAGTGCATCACCCGCGAGCCGATACCCGAGCTATTCGCCGGGCCTACCGAGTGGCGCACCGAGCGCACGACGGTCAGACACGCAAGAGCGGTGAGCCGTACATCACTCATCCTCTCGCGGTAGCGCTCATCCTCGCTGAGCTGGGCATGGATACAACCACGCTCATCGCCGCGTTGATGCACGACACCGTTGAGGACACTCAGTACACCCTCGCCCAGCTCTCAAATGACTTTGGCCCTGATGTTGCCCACCTTGTGGATGGCGTCACCAAACTCGACAAGGTGCGCTTCGGCGGGATCGCGGAGGCCGAGACCATTCGAAAGCTGCTCCTAGCCGCGGGTAGAGATGTTCGCGTCTTTGTGATCAAGCTCGCCGATCGGCTGCACAACATGCGCACGCTGGGCGCTAAATCCACCGCATCCCGCCGACGTATTGCCACGGTTACTCGAGACATTTTGGTGCCGCTAGCTGGAAGGCTTGGCGTGCAGGCAATCAAGCGGGAGCTCGAGGACTTGGTACTCGCCGCGCTAGAGCCAGAAACCTACGCCACGATCCACCGAGAAGTCGCTGCACGAGAATCGCAGCGGTTGGCCTACATGGCGCAGTTAGTGGCACAGCTTGCCGACGCTCTGCAAACTGACTCGATCAGCGCCCGTATCTTAGACCGACCGCGGCACTACACGTCTATTGCTGAGCGGATTATGGTGAGCGAGGAAGCATCCGGTTCGGCGCTGCAGATCCACGACGATCCACGCGTGGTCTTAGTGGTATCTGGGAATTCCGATGAGTGTTACGCGGCCCTAGGTGTTGTGCATGGAACGTGGCGGCCGGTGTCTGGCAGGTTCAAGGACTTCATTGCCACGCCGAAATTCAACCTGTACAAATCGCTTCATACCACGGTGCTAGGACCAGAGCATCGACCCGTGGACGTCTTGATTCGTACTGAACACATGCATCTAATTGGTGAAGCTGGCATCGCGGCCCGATGCCGCCCCCCCAATAGAGGACAGGGCCGTATTTCGTCGGTACTGCGGTCTCGTTCGGCCAAACGCACGAGCGAGACGGCGACGCAAACATGGCTGGGAGAGACTGCTGAACTAGACTGGTTGCAGCAGATGCTCGACTGGCAACACCAGACCAGCGCCGACCAGTTTCTCGAGTCGTTGCAGTTTGACCTCGCCGATCACGAAATCTCCGTTTTCACTGCCGATGGTCAATCGTTGAGTCTCCCAGTTCGATCCACGCCCGTAGATGTGGCTTACACGTTGGGCGCGGCGACTGGCGATCGATGTATTGGTGCGCGCGTCAATGGTCAGCTCGCTCCGCTTTCGGCGCCGCTGGCAGCCGGCGACGTAGTGGAGGTGCTGACCTCGCAGTATGGTGGCCCGGAGCGCGAATGGTTGGATTTTGTGCGTAGCTCACGCGCCCATGTCCAGATTCAGCAGTGGTTCGCCGAGCATGAAGTCGCCACGCTAAAGGCACGCCGACTAGGTAAGCGGATTATCGTCGAAGCCATGGTGGCGGCCGAGCGGGTACTGATGTATGAGCAGCCGTTGGTTGCCGTTGCCAGCGTCCTGGGGCTCAACGACGTGGACGCGCTGTATGTGGCCGTGTACGAGGGAAAAATTCCTGCCGCTGATGTTGTTAAACGTCTCATTGCCATGGTGGATTCGGGTTAAGTTTCTTGCCTCACGGAAATAGAGGGGGACATCATGGGCTTTCCCGAGCGACTGCTTACCGAAGACGAATCTGTGGTCATCCACCAACACCCGCATTGGAAAGCACTATTTTGGCCAGTGCTGGGGCTGCTGCTGATCTGTGCCGTAATGGGATTTGGACTGGCGTGGTTTAGCGCACCAGCTGCCCAACTGGTTGTTGGTTTGGTGGCACTCATTGCGGCCAGCTACGTATTTCTCCGACCGCTGCTGCGCTGGGTGAGTACCCATTTCGTGCTCACAACCCATCGAGTACTGACGCGGCAAGGAATTCTCTACCGCAAAGGCCGCGATGTTCCGCTATCGCGCATTAACGATGTCTCGTTTGAACACTCGCTATTTGAACGGATTCTGGGCTGCGGCACCTTAGTGGTCGAGTCAGCGGGGGAGCGTGGCCAGATCACCCTGACCGACGTGCCGCGCGTGGAATACGTGCAGACGACGTTGTATCGGTTAGTGGAAACCGACGCCGAACGCCGGATGTAGGGCGGTCCAATCGGCCCCTGCCCGCGTTTCGCTGTTCTTGAGCCGCCTTTCCGAATTTTTCGTAGGCGGCGGCTCCTGCGGCCTTGGCAGGAACCAATTGGACCACCCTTGGGTTTAGACCGAGAGTAGTGCCTTTGAGTCTGGGGGTTCAGTTGCAGACTCGCCTGCCTTAGAGTTGTCAGCGTCGGCGGTTAGCCATATCCAGCGGCGGTAGGACCAGAATCGGAATACCATGGCGACACCGATGCCGAACATGTTGGCCGCGTTGAGTAGCAGTGCGTCTGTGCTGCCAAAACCATATTTGGCTAGCGCGACCGATCCGGCTTGGATGGCAAGCCCCACCGCGTTGAAGAGCAGGAACAGTACCGTTTCCCGGTGGAGCTGCTGCCGTTTCCGATGCCGGAATGCCCAATGTCGGTTCATCACGTAGGCGCCGGCGGTCGCGATGAGCGACGCAGCGATTTTCGTTTTCACCTCAGAGTTGGGAAACGCCAAGTTGAACAGGTTCCATAGCCCAATATCGACCACGGTATTGATCACACCGATGGTTCCGAATTTGGCAAATTCACGAGTGGTCTGTTGAAACCGGCGTCG
Organism: Mycobacteriales bacterium; assembly: GCA_038260095.1. Taxonomy (GTDB): domain Bacteria; phylum Actinomycetota; class Actinomycetes; order Mycobacteriales; family QHCE01; genus QHCE01. Next base: position 11,845 of record JBBSOC010000059.1, read on the forward strand.
GCCGTGCTCGAGCGCCTGATGCAGTAACTTCACCCGCTGAGCATATCTGAGCCAGAAAGCGGAGCTCCCCCGCCGGGGGATAACGAGCCCAATAAGCTAACTCCCGTGACCGATCCTTGTGTGCCTTCTGTGCCGTTTGTGCCCCCCGTGCCTTCTGAGCAGCTCCCCACGATCGCCATGGTGGGAGCCGGGCAGTTAGCTCGCATGACGCAGCAAGCGGCGATCTCGCTCGGGCTGTCGTTGCGCATACTGGCCGGCGCCGCTGATGAGTCCGCCGCGCTCGTGGCCGCGGGTGCACAGCTGGGGGACGGGTCTGATCTGGAAACGCTGCGCGGCTTTGCCCGCGGCGCCGACGTGTTGACATTTGACCACGAACACGTCCCGTTGTCGGTAGTGAATGCCCTGCAGGCCGACGGTGTGCGGGTATTTCCGGCGGCGCATGCACTGCGCTACGCCCAAGACAAACTTGCCATGCGGGAACGATTGGGTGCGGCGGGTTTCCCCAGCCCTAAGTTTCGCGCGGTCGCCGACGTTGACCAGCTGTTGGCCTGCGGGCAGACCTTTGGTTGGCCGCTGATCGTGAAGACGCCAAGCGGGGGCTACGACGGCAAAGGCGTGTGGCAGGTGAGCGATGCGGCAGCCGCGCGAGAGCAGCTCGTACCGCTGTTTAGCGAGCATCCGCGGCTGCTCGTGGAGGAGCGAGTGGCGATGCGGCGAGAGCTCTCGGCGGTGGTGGCTCGCTCCCCGTACGGGCAGGTGGCGTGCTGGCCGGTGACCGAAACCGTGCAGCATGACGGCATTTGCGTGCAAACCATCACCCCCGCGCCGGGGCTCTCCGATGAGCGAGCGGAGGAGATTACACGGCTGGCGATTTCGATCGCAACGGAGCTGGATGTGGTGGGCGTGCTGGCTGTGGAGTTTTTTGATATTGGCAGCGGGGTGCTGATCAACGAACTCGCGATGCGACCGCACAACTCCGCGCACTGGACCATTGAGGGCGCCCGCACCAGCCAGTTCGAGCAACACCTACGAGCGGTGCTGGATTACCCGTTAGGCAGCACCGCGCTCACCGCCCCGGCCGTGGTGATGGCCAACGTGCTCGCTGGGGAGCTGCCGCCCGGCACGCCGAGCCTCGACGAGCGGCTGCATCACCTGTTCGCGCACGACCCGGCGGCGAGAGTGCATCTATACGGCAAATCGCCACGTGCCGGGCGCAAGGTTGGTCACGTCACCGTGCTCGCTGAATCACCTGACGATTCTGTGAGCGCACTCCGAGCACGCGCAAACGCCGCGGCCCAATGGTTGGGCCACGGCGTTTCGCTTACCTAGAACTCCGTGCTGCGATAGTTACCTGGCGGCTACTGCGGCAGATTAATGCCCACGACCACATACCGGCCAGGCTCCCATGCCCTGGGTTTTCTTTACATTTTCGGCGACCCGGATTTGCTCCGCCTGACTGGCACCTGCAGGATTGCCTGCGCCACCGTTAGCATGCCAGGTGCTTGGGAGGAACTGTAGCCCACCGAAGTACCCGTTACCGGTGTTGGTGCTCCAGTTTCCGCCGGACTCGCACTGGGCGACTGCACCCCAGTTAGTGCCGGATGAGCCGCCCCCGGGCGCCACTGGTGGTGCTGGGCGCCGCGGTGCTGCTGGCCGTCCCGGCCGTGCCGGTGCTAGCGGCGACGCGGCGTCTCCGCTGGGATTTACTCCTGGCTGGTAGCGGGATGGCCGATGTCCTCTGCCGCCGTTCCCGGGCTGCCCTGGCCCTCCGCCAGGTGGGTAGCCGGGCTGTCCTTGCTCTTGTCCTCTGCCGGATGGGTAACCACTGTGCCGCCCGCGCCCTCCGCGAGGATCCTGACCCCGTCCATCTGGTGGGGGCGCCACCTCTCCGGAGGACCCTGGCCGGTAATTATCCGGCCCCCCTTGCGGATCGCCATTGGAGGAGCCTCCTCTGCGGGAGTTCCCTCGCCTCCCATGCCCCGAGCCGCCGTGGCCGCGGCTACCGCGGAACTCCTCGGTCTGGTCACCGGCACTGTTGTCATCGAGCACTGCAGCTTGCTGCTCACCAACA
>JBBSOC010000060.1:0-13437 GCA_038260095.1 Mycobacteriales bacterium
CAACAAGCCCCCGCACTGGAACTGGCCGGCAATTACAGCCAGCGATGGCACATCGAACTGTTGTTCCGGCTCGTCAAGGTCGACCTTCGTGCCTCTGGCGGAGTGCTGCGTTCCCGTAGCCCCCAAGGGGTACGCCAAGAAATCTGGGCGCTGCTGTGCCTCTATCAGGCCTTACGAACCCTGATCACCCGAGCCGCGGTGATCGCCGGGCTCGATGCCACCGCGATCAGCTTCCCGCCCGTGCTCGACGCAGTCAAAGACTCTGTTGCACGGGCTTTCCCCCCCTCATGACCTCACCACCGCACTGGCCTTCTTCCTCACCGACATCCCCGGTTGGATCATCCGCCATCGCCCGACCGCACCGCCCCCATCGCCACCGTGCGCCCCAGCCTGCGCTACACCACCCGCAGCCCCACCGACCCAGGAACCCGCCTAGTAACCCGCACCATCGAACTCCACCTACTCAAACCCCACCCGGCTTAACTCATGGCCATTGATGCTCGGTCTACCGTGGCATAGGCAGGGAAGAGTTCATGCTGTGTCATCAGCAAAGTGATCCCCACAATGGTGTCAACACCCATGCTGAACAGCAGCGTTATCAGACGCATCAGCTGTGGCATAGGGCGGCTGATGGGTTCGGTCTCCAGCACCGGAAGTAGCAGCAAGTAGCCGCTGCTGAGGTACAACGTCTCTTCCAGGCCGTGCGCCCAGCCATGGGTCAGCGAGGTCTGCTGGAAAGACGTCAAGTGTGTGCCAACGACGACTGCCGCGTAGTACGCGAACGTGACCATGGGGTGGGTGGCGACCGCGACGACTCGGCTGCGTGCGGTCCGCGTTATCGCGCGGCGGACTCGCTCGGTGGCGGTCCGCCGCGCCAGCTCTAGTGGTCGACTCAATACTATCAGGGCAGGCACTACCATGATCAGTAGTAGGTGCTGTGCCATGTGCATCGAGAACAGCACCCCGCTGTAGACGTTGATACTGCCGCCCATCGCAACCGCGGCGATCGCGATGGCAGCGTAAAACCAGGCAGTGCACTGTAACGACCAGCCGGGGGTCATACATACACCCGCCAGATACAGTGCGGCGGCAGTGGCTAGCAGTATCGCAGCAGCAGGAGGCATCTCCCATACCGTGGTGAGCGTATGCCAGCTGAGTGGCGCGGGGTCAGACATACATCCTCGATATGCGATCGTAGGCGTCAATGAGTGGGCTAGTTGGTGCCGGGTGAATACTGTTCGAAGTTACCGGGCCTAAGCTGTCTCCACGACTTTAGGCGGGTTGGCGTTTTTGCTCTGTCGCGGTTTTACTATCAGATCGAAAGTAGCTTGACTGATGCAGCCTTGTGCCCCGCAAATTTGGGGCCGTAGCCGGTGTGGGGACTTCGGCCCAGCGCTATCGAGAGTAAGAGACCGAGCACAACCGGGGCGTGTGTGGCCAGGCGCGGCCAACTGACTTCGCCGGAGGCGAGGTCGAACACTGACATGATCGCGAGTACAAGTACGAAACTGCCCAGCAAAGGGACCTGCGCTGGCGGGTGCGATGCGCAGGAGGCGGCCCAGCCGCTCGCTGCGTACGCACTATTGTACGCATGTCGTGCATTCAGTAAGGTGTCGCTCCAGCTGATCGCTGGATGCTTGAAGTGGCTCTCTGTCCAGGGTCGCCGACAGGGCTTGGCGCGCAGTCATACAGTCCACGGTGCAAAGGTCGTCGTGGTAGGCCTCACAGTTCCCGGCAATGTGGTTCGCGGAGATTCATCGATGTATACGTTGAGGCGAGCCGACGCTGAAGGGCACCCTATATGGATGACGCCGTACATGGATGATGCCGCGATTACCCAGTGGGCGATCGCCGCGCAGCGGGGCGATCGCGATGCCGCCGCGTCGTTCATTCACGCGACTACCGGTCAGCTGCGTCGTGTGCTGCGTTACCCCAGCGATTCAGAGCAGGCTGATGATTTAGCGCAAGAAACCTACTTGCGGGCGTTTGCGGCGCTGCCACGCTACGCCGCGCGTTCACCGGCCCGTCTGTGGCTGTTGTCCATAGCGCGCCGAGTCGCGGCAGATCATGTGCGGCAAGCCCGACGGAGGCCCAGGCTCGCCCGTAGCAGATGGGACAACGAGGTTGATCGACAGCACTTCACGCCGGGGCCTGCGGGGTTGGTCGAGCTGGAGCAGGCCATCGCTGTCCTGGAACCTTCGCGCCGCGAAGCATTTGTGCTCACCCGCGTGCTCGGTCTGTCCTACTCTGAAGCTGCGGATATGTGCGACTGTCCCATTGGGACCATACGTTCTCGTGTTTTCTGTGCCCGAGTGGATCTGCTCGCCGCTCTCGATGAACAAGACGCTCCGTCCTCTGCTCTTGGCCCGTAAGCCGCTGTGAGGAATATTTTGGCTCATGGCAGACTTATGGACTAAGCGCCATCTCCACATATATATCCGGTACCGGTTCACGTTCCTATCCGAGCGATCCGGCGACCGTTGAGGGAAAGAGACACCTATGAAAGCCGATATTCATCCCGACTACCATGTGACCCAGGTGAGCTGCTCCTGCGGTGCCGCATTCACTACCCGCAGCACCGCCAAAAATGGCATAATAACCGCCGAGATCTGCTCGCAGTGCCATCCGTTTTACACCGGCAAGCAAAAGATTTTAGACACTGGTGGTCGAGTAGCGCGCTTCCAGCGTCGTTACGGCAAAGCCGCAGACAGCGCCGCTAAGGAATAGGGCGAGCTCGAGCGACACCGTTTTCTAGAGAGTCCGCAGCTGCCCACCGAGACCATCTCGGCTAGCCTTTCATGCTAGCTTGATTCCGATTAGACTAACTGGAATCAGGCTAGGTGGTGAGGAGGTGCTCTCTAAACCCAAAAACGTCTTCGATCGAGTTCATGAATGGCAAGAACTGGTTCAGTTCTGCACTAGCACCTCACCGGGTCTGCAGATCGGAATAGTCCGAGGCCGCCGACGGCACGGCAAGTCGTTCCTACTCGAGCACATATGCCGAGCGGTTAACGGGGTGTACACCCTTGCGCTGCAGCAGAGCCGTTCGATGGCGCTTGACCGTTTTTCCGATGCGCTATCGGGGTCGCTGGGGTATCGGATAGGACGATTCGCCAGTTGGGTCGAGGCGCTCGATACCGCTGTCGATGCGCTGGGCCGCCGTTCTTCGCCGCAGGTTCCTCTGCTGGTTTTGGATGAACTTCCTTACCTGACCGCTCATTCTGCTGAGCTGCCCTCTGCGCTGCAAGCTCTCTACGATCAGCGTGGCCCCTCCACCGGACACGCGCCATTCCGGATCATCCTGTGTGGCTCGGCGGTATCGGTCATGTCTACCCTGTTGGCCGGGAACCACGCGCTCCGCGGGCGAGCTGTCATCGACATGCGCATCGGACCGTTCGACTATCGAAGTAGCGCCGAGTACTGGCGATGCCCACCTCAGACGGCTGTCCTCGTTGACGCTGTCCTCGGCGGTGCCCCAGGATACCGCGACCTTATAGGAGATGCGCCCGAATCTGGCCCAGATGGTCTTTACGCATGGCTAGAGCGAACCGTCTGCAATCCGTCACACATTCTTTTCAGCGAACCCGACTACCTACTTGCTGAAGATCCAAAGCTCGGCAACCGCGCGATCTACCACGCAATTTGGGAAGCGGTCGCTTTGGGTGCCACCACCCCCACGCAGGTTGGCGGACTGGTTGGGGTGGAAGCGCGCTCGCTCTCCTATCACCTCACGTTCATGCGTGACGCCGGGTTTATTCGCTATGACCAGGATATCTTGCTACAACGCCACCCGGTCATCACCGTTGCCGATCCCGTGGTTCGGTTTCACAACCTCATTGTGCGCCCAAATCTGATGGATTTTGAGCTGAGAGCCGGCCGAGCCGTGTGGGAGCGAGTTCAGGACACTTTCTCCAGCAAGATTCTGGGCCCTCACTTCGAAGATCTTGCCCGCGGCTGGACCAGACGATATGCCCACGAAGTAGGGATTAACAATGTTGGTCCGACTGGTACCACCGTCGTCGCATGCAAAGAGCACCGCGGCCATGAAGTGGACGTTTTAGCCTTCGCTCACGGATCCCGGCCTCGGGATAGAAAAGCCCCGATAGTTCTACTGGGAGAAGCCAAGTCAACAAATCAACCTCGTACAGTAGCTGACCTGCACCGTCTTGAACACATCCGTGATCTTCTGGCTCACCTGGGCTGGAACGTCACAGATGCTTCCTTCGCCCTGTTCTCCCGTACCGGTTTCACCACTGAACTCACCCACGTGGCGCTGAACCCTGGAAACCGCCCCCGCAAACTGCACCTGCTGGATTTGGACAGCATGTATGCCAGTTAGTGTCGTGTAATCGATATCGTCGTTCGTCTGCTGGCGCTCAGGCGGCGCCTCGCGGCGTTGTCGAAGGTTCCAGGTAGACACTTGCTAGCTGAAATTCCCCCGCTACCTGGAACTTCTCCGCCTTGCGATCCATCCACCTGAACATCCAGCACCCCAAACGGAACACCGATTACACAACACTAGCTGCGCGCGGGCGCTCACTGGGAGCAGCGCTCGTGAGACACTTGCTGCATCAGAATGTCAAGCAGTCGAATGAAGGAAGCAGCCATGAAGGCGGGTACCAGTATCACCATGCTTGGTTCCGTACCCACCGACGTCCACAGTGACCGGATCTTCGGCCTACTTGACGAGCACGCACAGCTGGAGCGGGAACTGGCCGATCCAGCTGTGCATACCGATGCGGCGCGGGCTCGGCAGCTGGGTCGAAGGTATGCCGAGTTAGGCCCGATCGTCGCCACGGTACGAGAGCTCGACGCCACACGGGCCGATCGAGATGCAGCCGCCGAGCTGGCTAGCGAAGACGCCAGCTTTGCCGCAGAGGCGTCTCAGCTCGACGCTCGCATCGCAGAGCTGGAAACGGTGCTGAGTGAGCTATTGGTACCGCGTGATCCCAGCGACTCCAAAGACGTCATCTTGGAGATCAAGGCCGGAGAAGGCGGCGAGGAGTCGGCTCTGTTCGCCGGTGACCTGCTGCGGATGTACACCCGATACGCCGAGCGCCACGGCTGGAAGACTGAGATCATCGACGTCACAGAATCTGATCTCGGCGGCTACAAGGACGCCGCGCTTGCGGTTAAATCCAAGCCTGGCGGCTCCCATAGCGGCGTATGGGCTCGGTTGAAGTACGAGGGCGGCGTGCACCGTGTGCAACGGGTGCCGGTGACCGAATCCCAAGGCCGCATTCACACCTCAGCCGCTGGTGTCATGGTAATGGTCGAAGCAGAGGACGTAGATGTCACTATCGACGCCCAGGACCTACGGGTCGACGTCTACCGATCTTCTGGCCCGGGCGGCCAGAGCGTAAACACCACCGACTCGGCGGTCCGAATCACGCATATACCCACCGGCATAGTGGTGTCGTGTCAAAACGAGAAGAGTCAGCTGCAGAACAAAGAGCAGGCACTGCGTATCTTGCGGGCCAGACTGCTTGCCGCCGCACAAGATGAAGCCGACGTCGCCGCAAGCGACGCCCGGCGTTCCCAGGTGCGCACAGTGGACCGTTCCGAACGAATCCGAACCTACAACTTTCCGGAGAATCGAATCTCCGATCATCGCGTGAACTTCAAGGCATACAACCTCGATCACGTGCTTGAGGGTGAGCTGGATGCGGTACTTGATGCGCTCAGCGCCGCCGATATGGCGACCAAACTCGCCGCGGAGTAACCGTGTGCGCGGACCGCGAAGACATGGACGAGGCAAACACGCTTCAGGCACTCCTGCGTACCGCAACTATTCAGCTCGGTGCTGCTGGTGTTCCGTCCGCGCGAGTGGATGCCCAACTGCTGGTTGCCCATGTGATGGGCGTTTCTCGTTCTGAGCTGCAACGCCTGGCTGTGTTAGGTGACACGTACCTCAACGCGAGCCAGCAGACGCAGCTTGCCGAGTTGGTGCGGCAGCGGTATCAGCGAGTTCCGTTGCAGCACCTTACTGGCGTGGCGCCGTTCCGGCGGCTCCAGCTTCGGGTGGGGCCGGGTGTGTTTGTGCCACGGCCGGAGACAGAGCTGCTGGCCGGCTGGGGGATCGAACGCCTAGAGTTGGCCGCTTCCAGGCTGGCCACTCATGTGGTTGACCTCTGCGCCGGGTCGGGGGCTATTGCCCTGGCGCTGGCAACGGAGTTTCCCGGCGCGCAGGTGAGCGCCGTCGAGCGCGAGCCGGAGGCGTTGGTGTGGCTACGGCGTAACGTAGCCGATCGTCGTCCGTCGGCTGGTTCACGCATCGAGGTGGTAGCTGGAGACGCGACCGCGCCGGATACCCTCGCCGAGCTGGACGGCGCGGTTGACCTGGTGCTCTCCAATCCTCCCTATCTGGCCCTGGATGAGGAAGTGACTGAAGAAGGACTTCTCGACCCACCGAGCGCGCTCTGGGCCGACGACACGGGGCTGAGTGTGATCTCGGCGGTGGCGGTTCGAGCCGCCACCCTGCTGCGATCAGATGGCTGGTTCGGCGTCGAGCATGGCGAGACCCAGGGCGATCGCGTCCGAGCTTTGCTTCATCCCGATACCTGGCGCCACGTGGAAACTCATCTAGACCTTGCCGAGCGGGATCGGTTCACCACAGCCCAGCGGCTGTAGCAGCGATCGTGCTGTAGGCGGTCAAGCATCAGCTGATCATTGAGCCGAAGTGGCGTAGCGGGATGCTACTCCGCATTGACGGTCGAATCCTGATTGGGCTTAGCCGCGATCGCCGCCAGGCGTTGTCGAGCGCCGTCTAGCCATTCTTGACAGATGCCAGCGAGTTTTTCGCCGCGTTCCCAGAGTGCCAGCGACTCTTCTAAAGTTGCGCCGCCAGTTTCCAGTTTCGTGACTACCTCAGCAAGCTCATCGCGGGCTTGCTCATAGCTGTGGGCCGTCTCCGCCGTAGCTTCAGCGGGTGCTGTCGTCAGGTTGTCGGTTTTCTTCGGCACCTTGCCACCCTACGGTGTCGATGTTGTTCGGTGCATCGGCATACCGTCGCTATGTAGGTGGATAAAAGCTCACTGAATGCAGGCGGCGCGTTCGCCGCCGGCGAGCCGTAGCCGCACCTTCTCGCCGGCTTGCACTTGATCTGGCTGCCGCACTACCGTGCCGCTGTGCTGCTGCACGATCGCATATCCACGGTCCAGCGTGGCCTGGGGAGACAGCGCCGCGGTCCGAGCTTGCAGCGCCTTAACCTCGCTCTCGGCGAGGTTAAGGCTGTGACGTAGGTGTCTCCGGGCTCGATCAATGAACCCTTCGAGTTCACCTGCCCGCAGCTGCACCATGGTCATCGGAGCGGCGAATACGGGCCGGCTACGCACGGCGTCGAGCCGTTGTTGCTCCCGGCCGACGTGGGAGGTCACGCATCGTCGGGCCCGTTCCCGCAGCCCAATCAGCTGCTGAGTCTGCTCAGCTAGGTCTGGCACTACACGTTTACCGGCATCTGTGGGCGTGGAGCAGCGCACATCAGCCACCAAGTCCAGCAGCGGCGAGTCGGGCTCATGTCCAATGGCGCTGATCACCGGGGTCCGGCACCCAAATACCGCGCGGCACAGCGCTTCGTCGCTGAACGGCAGCAGATCCTCCACCGAACCACCGCCTCGGGCGATGATGATGACATCGACGTCCGGATGCGCGTCCAGCTCACCCAGCGCGGAAATGACCTGAGGCACCGCCGAAGCACCTTGCACGGCCACGGTGCGTACCTCAAACTGCACTGCCGGCCACCGTCGAGCGGCGTTGTGCAGCACGTCGCGTTCAGCTGCGCTGGCTCGCCCGGTGATCAGCCCGACCCGATGCGGCAGGAACGGCAACGGTCGTTTTCGTTCGGGCGCGAAAAGCCCCTCGGCCGACATGAGTGCCTTAAGCTGCTCCAATCGGGCGAGTAGTTCACCGATCCCTACCGCCCGGAACTCCGAGGCCCGAAGCGAGAGAGTGCCGCGGGCAGCGTAGAACTCTGGTTTGGCCCGTGCCACTACGCGGGAACCTTCGGAAAGTCCATCTGCAATGCCGCGACGGCACGTCACCAACAGGCTTATCTCCGCCGAAGGATCACGTAGTGTGACGAACGCCATCGGTGATCCAGGACGCCGGGTGAGCTCGGTAATCTGCCCTTCCACCCACACCTCGCCCAGCCGCGAGATCCATGCCCCAATCTTCTGGCTCACTACCCGAACTGGCCACGGCTGCTCGGCCGATGAGCGGGTGCTGGCGGTGTCGGTAACAGTAGCATTAGTCACGGCCGCTGAGCATACGCCTCATTTATATGGGGTTCGGGTAGTCCGCTGAAGATCGTGGTGAATCGTCCTTCGTTCAGGAGCTTTGCCAACTCCTCTGGTGAGAAAATTTGGCCATTCGTGCATACATGCACTCCGGGGTTCAGCACCGCGAGTTGGGCATAGGCGAATCCAAGATTGAATCCACCGTTGGACATAGTGACGCCTTCGAGCGGAATTGTGGAACTCGTCAAAACGACAACGTTTTCAGTTGCGCCTAGATGCGATTGGAGAAATTGCGCCGTCTCGGGAAGCGTGTAGGTACCTTGAGTGACAATGAATTTTTTAGCGCTGCTGCGTGCGATCACGCCGGCGATTTCTTGGCGGTCTTGTATCGTCAGCCTTCGACTGTCCTTCATACACACCTGGGTAAAAAGTACAGGACGCGCCAGTTTTACCCGAGCAATGTACTGCGGAATCACCGAATTTTCTCGTGGCTCGATGGTGTCGAAATCGCCGTGGTAGGCAGAGTCGATGGTGCCACCGGTCATGATGAAGTGAACTTCTTCGTTCGCGGCGCTCATCATGATTGTTGAAGTGCGGTGCGCAGCGCTGGAACGACACGTTCGGTATCTTCGGTGGGTACGAGCATCGTTATCTCGCCGCTCGATGACATTACGTCCAGCACGTCGATTCCCTCCCAGGCCAGAATTTGTAGTGGTACGTGAAGCATATTGGATTCGTCCGGCTGTCGACTTCGTCGCTGCAGAGTGATCGCGGTGAGGTCCTCACGCCTCTGGGTGACTCGCTCGTTCGCCATCCACGACTCCACAATGCTTCGGAGCCCGAGGCTGAAGACCATTGAGGTTTCATATGAACCACGAGCAAGGACGAAGAAAGATGACTGATCCTTGCGGGTCCGCATGAGGATTTCCGCCATGGTTGGGCCTAGTCGTTCGGAGTTTGTCACTGTGAGCTGCGTGAGATCGCTACGCAAGGACAGCCCGGCGAAATGCCGATGCGCGTGCTGGCTGGTAGCGGAGGTGAGGCTATCGCTAAGACGTTTGAGCGCCATCAGTACAGCTGGCTCACTCACTGGCTTTTTCAGGTCCTTGGCAATCTCGGGTTGTAGCTCCCGGGCGAGAGCCGACATGTTCACTAGCCCTCGTGCCAGCGCATCTCGCAGGTACGGCGAACGGGTAAGCTGTTGATCGATGCGGTCTTTGATGGTAATCATGTTAAATTTATAACACTAATTTGAATAGTTGTACAATTATACAAATTATTTTGGATTTGTCAGAATGATTCGTACCGTGTTTAACATGTCCACAACCTTCGCTACTTCGATCCACTTCGTAGAACATCCGACTTTCGACGCGAGAGTTGCCGCAAGCATTCGCCAGCTGCTCGTCGAGGTTGACAACGAATTTGTTCCCCCGCTCTCTTGCCGGAGCAGCACGACCACTAAGGATTTCGTCGCTGTCAGCGACAGTGACGGTCCTGGCGAATACGTACGCCAAACCCTTTCCCAGCCATGCCTCGTGGCATTCCGGGATGACGCATTAGCCGGCTTCATGAGGCTCCACTTGCGTCACCACAACTCGGATCTCAATATCGGCGATCTGTGTACGTTTGTACGCACGGTGGTGACTAGTCACCGATACCGACGCCAAGGTGTGGCAACGCAGCTGTATGAGACTCTCTTTAAACTAGCGCCTGAATGTGCATCGCCGTTTGTCGCGACTCGTACGTGGAACGAAAACACCTCACACATCGCGCTGCTTGAGAAGCTTGGATTCCAGCAAGTGAACCGGTTGCAAGACGATAGGGGATGTGGAATCGATAGCTTGTACTTCGCTCGACCTTGCGCGCTGCCGGCCGGGCATTCAACTCCACGGTCCCTTGAAACCGAAGCAGCTAAACGCCTAGCAGAAGACTGCAAGTTAGGGCGCCGCTTGCAAGCCGCGCCATAGGTACTGTGTAGGTGGGGCTCTTGCAGTGTGCTCTATCCCTCAGCCTGGGTAGTAGTAGGCCTTTGCGCGATGACGCACAGCTACCACAGTCACCTGACGAGCTGTGTCGTCAACAGAATAGAAAACCCGGTACGAGCCTCGATAGGCACTTAATAGACCTCTATACGGTTCATCCAACGCCTTGCCTACTCGAAAGGGCTCTTCTGCAAGTGCTCCTTCGGCAAACATGATTACAGAGTCAGCAACACGGCGCGGGGTCCGGCTAGACGCTAGATCTTTCTGTGCAGAGCGGGTCCAGACGATGGAAAATTTTTCGCTCATCGAGTTTTAAGGAGTGCTTGGCGGACTTCGTCCGTACTGACTATATCGCCAGCTTCCAGGTCCCGTAGACCCGCGCCTATCGCGTCCACTGCTGCTGGATCACGAAGTACGCGCGCTGTTTCCACCAAAGAATCCAGACGTGACTCTGGAACTATGTAAGCGCGCTGACCGTCTGGCAACAAAACATCCACTACGGTGTCTCGACTCCATGCCTCACTTAAATATGGATCTAATGGCTCCTGAGCGGTCATGTGTATCATGCCTTCAGTCTAAACCAGTTCAGGCAGAAATCGTCCCTTCATCTACCCGCACTATGAGAAACAGTTCGCTGGTGATGGGGATGGCCGTCAATCGGAGGCTCGGCCGTCGGCTTACCATTGCAGGCATGGCCGCTAAACGAGTGCTACTTGCCGCGCCGCGGGGCTACTGTGCCGGCGTTGATCGAGCGGTAATCACCGTGGAGAAGGCGTTGGAACATTACGGCCCCCCGGTGTATGTCCGCAAACAGATCGTGCATAACAAGCACGTAGTTTCATCCCTGGAACGGCGCGGCGCGGTTTTTGTCGAGGAAACGGACGAGGTGCCTGAGGGTGCTGTTGTCGTATTCTCCGCGCACGGTGTGGCACCGCAGGTGCATGAGCAAGCTAAAGCGCGCAATCTCCGTACCATCGACGCCACCTGTCCGCTGGTCACCAAGGTGCACAATGAGGCCCGCCGATTCGCCGCTGATGACTACGACATTCTGCTGATCGGACATCAAGGCCACGAAGAGGTCGTTGGCACGCAGGGTGAGGCGCCAGCTCATACGCAGATCGTGGATAACCCCGCTGCCGCTGACGACGTGAGCGTGCGCGATGAGTCCAAGGTTGTGTGGTTGTCCCAAACCACGCTTAGCGTGGACGAAACCATGGAGACGGTCGGCAAGCTACGAGAGCGTTTCCCGTTGCTACAATCTCCCCCCAGCGACGACATTTGCTACGCCACGCAGAACCGGCAGCAGGCAGTCAAGCAGATTGCTCCCGAATGCGACCTGGTGATCGTGGTCGGTTCGGCCAACTCGTCAAACTCAGTCCGACTGGTAGAAGTGGCGTTAGAGGCCGGGGCCACCGCATCGTATTTGGTCGACTACGCCCACGAGATCGATGAAGCGTGGCTCGCTGACGTGCACACCGTCGGGGTAACTTCGGGCGCTTCAGTGCCCGAAGAGCTGGTCGATGGCGTACTCGACTGGTTGGCGCCGCGAGGATACGACGACGTTCGTACGGTCTCGACAGCGCAAGAAACCCTGACCTTCTCCCTACCGCAGCAGCTCAAGCGAGAGCTGCGAAGCGCGGCTCCGCGCTCCACACTCACTGCCGCGAATATTGTCGAATCGATGGAGACGATCCGCAATGAGCGGAACGCCGGTGCGCAGCCGTGACGGTTGTCGATGCCAATGTCAGTATCTACGGATCATGCCCGGAACCTTGTCAAACCCACTGTCGAAACTCATGATCGTCTCTATGCTGTGAACACGCATCACGGCTACGTGTAACGCATCACGCGCGGAGAGCCTATGGCCGCCTAGCAGGATCTGTTTGGCGAGCTCGGCAGCTTTCCGATCCACCGGAAAGACGTTGTCCACAAGTGGCAGTACAGCGTCAAAAGCGGGTTGAATAGCTTCTGGTCGCTTGATCGCGGAGTATCTGTGTAAGATCTCTTGCAGGACTTCTGCGTCGGTAACTAAAGATTCGCCCTTGCTTACGGCAGTTTCCAACAGGCGTTGAGCTGTACGTTTGTGCTGATGTTCTTTACCAACCAGATACATTGGGATATTGGAATCCACAAAAATCATGCGGCGCTCTGTCCTAGGTAGCCGCATTCGATCTCTGAAAGCATTGTCGCGATATCACCAGCTGGAAAGTTGTGTTCAGCAGCTGAGCGGATAGATTGTAGTTTCCGAGCTGGATCACTGGTGCTTTCACGTTGGCGAGCTGTGCGGATAACTTGCCGGGTCCATTCGGATACAGTGAGCCCGTGTCGCTGTGCGGTTTCTCGGATTTCGGCTAGCTCGCTCTCATCAACAAGAACCTGCAATCGCATACTCATGGCATGAGTATGCATTACTCACGCGACAGTAACAAGGCTAGTGTGGCATTTCCGTGGAGTCTTGGATATTTACCAACCTACATGTCGTAGTTGCCCTGGCCGAGCGATTCGATGAATCCTTCATCACCGGCGACCTCAAACTCAGTCCTGTGGCGATCAGCTGCGATGCGCCGTCGTTACGTTAAATACGCTGTGACTACGCAAAGCAGGTCAGTCAATTTGATTTTGCCCAGTCGTCGAAAGCGTGGAGCATCTTTCGTCGGCTGATGTCACCGTCGTATTCCGAGCCGTACCACGCGTCGAGAATTGCGGATAGATCGATGTCGTTGAGCATCCACGACGCGATACACAGCACATTTGCGGCGTCATATACCCGCGCCCACTCTGCATTTTTCGTGCTGCTGCAGAGGCTGGCTCGAATGCCCGAGAATCGGTTCGCGCCGATCTCTACGCCAGCACCAGTGCCGCAGACGAGAATCCCTGTGTCACCATCTGCTTTTCGGATTGCTTCTGTCACTTGTGGAATGAACTCTTGTAAGCTCGCGGCCGGATTTTGACCTGCCCGGTAGCCGAATTCGACGTACTGCTTGTCTTTGTCGGCAAGGTAGGTCCGGATAGCAACTAATGCTGGCTCGGCGAAACGATCACCCGCAATGTAGATCAAAGATCGCTGTCCTTTCGTGCCTTAGTGGTTCCGCGCGGAAGTGTCTTGAATGTGGGTCAGGCGGTGTGCTTGGCGTCGTAGACCCACTTGAACGGCGTGGCGGTGGCGCTGTGGTGGTTGATGAAGTTCATCATCTTTGCTACCAGGTCCTCGCGTGAGTCGA
>JBBSOC010000061.1:0-13398 GCA_038260095.1 Mycobacteriales bacterium
ATGTGCTCCACCTGGCTGGCGATGTCACCAATCAAACTGGAGAAGTTGCCGGTGGAGCTCGGCACAGGGGAATTGCGTAGCAAGATCCGGAAGCCATCGGCGTTTTCTTCGATGTAGCTCAGCAGCGCCAGCGCGGCTTGTTCAAGCAACTCTCGTGGGTGGTCACCGGTGAGAGCGGAGGTGACACGCTGCAGTAGGTGCTGCATTTCTCGATCCACAACAACGGCAAATAAACCTTCTTTGCCGCCGAAGTGTTCGTACACCACCGGTTTACTCACCCCGGCCCGCGCGGCCATCTCCTCGATGGAAGCCCCATCGAAGCCGCGTTCAGCGAACAGATGGCGCCCTACGTCGAGTAGTTGTTCGCGGCGTTGCGTGCCCGTCATCCGGACCCGGACCTGCCGCTTTGCGGCTTCGTCAATACTCACAGCTGCATGATGTCAGGGCCGGCTGGTTCCGCGTGGCCTCTTGCTATTCCCACTGTCTACTCTGCGACCACGCGTTTGGCTTCAAAGCGCTGCATCTGCGGCCATTTGACGTTGTAAACCCAGCCAAATTTCTCAAATATCCAGATGAGACGCGCCGAGGGATCGATCTGGCCCCGCCCGACGCCATGACGCGCGCACGTCGGATCGGCATGGTGCGAGTTATGCCAAGATTCGCCGAAGCTCAGTATCGCCAACGGCCAGAAGTTCGCGGCCTTGTCATTGGACTTGTACGGACGTTCGCCCACGATGTGGCAGACGGAGTTGATCGACCACGTCGTGTGGTGCAGCACCGCGATGCGTACTAGAGCGCCCCAAAAGAATGCGGTGAGCGCGCCCTGCCATGACCATGACCAGAGGCCACCGATAATCGCCGGGCCGATGACCGAGAACACCACAATGGGGATGAACAGCCGCTCGACCGTGCGGATCTTCTTGTCGGCGAGTAGATCCGGGGCGAAACGGGCTTCGTTGGATTTTTCTTTATCGAATAGCCAGCCCATATGGGCGTACAGGAAGCCTTTGGTAAGTCCACGTAGGCTCTCCCCGAATCGCCACGGCGAGTGAGGATCGCCTTCCCGGTCGGAGAATTGATGATGCCGGCGATGCGCTGCTACCCACCCGGTGGGTGCACCTTCGATACCCATGCAACCCAGGGCCGCCAATGTCACCCGCAACCACGGACGAGCTTTGAATGCGCCGTGCGTGAGGTAGCGGTGGTAGCCGACGGTGATGCCGAACCCGGCAAAGACGTAGAAGCCAAGGGCTATCACCACATCGCGCCAGCCAAGCCCCCACCCCCAGGCCACGGGGACCGCGGCGGTTACCGCGAGCAGTGGAATGGCGACGAAGCACCAGAGTGCAATCTGCTCGGCCTTGTGCTTGGGGTCGCCGATAAGGGGCTTCGGCCCACGCTCGGCGGGTGCGGTTGTCGGCGCAGTGGTGGTGTCTGGCGGAGCCAGGGTGCTGGCAATCGATGGCGGTGGCGTCATGATGTCTCCTGTTTGCGCGTGCATAACCTACGTATACGCAACCGTAACCTACGCATGCGTAGGTTACGCAAGGGTTTGACACAAATTTTCTTGACCGACCACGGAGCAATTCGGCCACTGCACGCCATGCAACAATATGAGAGCGTCAATCGGCCGTGGTGTAATCGGCAGCACAGCGTCTTTTGGTGTCGCAAGTTCAGGTTCGAGTCCTGGCGGCCGAGCTGGCGCATTTACAGGCTGTAAGGGGGCCGCTGGTGGTGCAAATCCGCCCTGCTGCCGTTGTCGTGCTCGCCGCGGGCGAAGGCACACGAATGCAATCGTCCACTCCTAAGGTGCTTCATGAACTCGCTGGGCGTTCCCTGCTTGGGCATGTGGTGCATGCGGCGGCCACGCTACGGCCGCGCAACCTGGCGGTTGTGGTAGGCCATGAAAGCCAGTGGGTCAGCGAGCACCTGCATCAAGTAGTTGCTCCCGAACTGGATCCATCGATAGCTGCGACGCTGAGCACTCCGTTTCAAAAGCAGCAAGCAGGCACTGGAAATGCCGTGGCTGTGGCATGTCAGGCGCTAGCTGAAGAACGACTCGACGCAGGCGAATGTGTGGTAGTTCTCAACGCTGACACACCGTTACTTCGGCCGCAGACACTGCGGCAGCTACTGCGCCAGCATGTCGATAGCGGAGCCGCGGCAACGGTAGCTACTTCGGTGCCGCCCAACCCCCACGGCCTCGGCCGGATTCTGCGTACCCCCGAATCAGACCTCGTCGGCATTGTGGAACAGAAAGACGCCACACCCGCGCAGTGCGCCATCGATGAGGTCAGCACCGGCGTCTTCGTCTTCGACGCAGCCGCGCTGCGCCGCATGCTGCCGCTGCTGTCCACCGACAATGAGCAGCAGCAGGAGTACCTCACTGACGTGATTGGTCTGCTGCGTGAAGAGGCAGACCATGGGCGCGTCGTGCAAGCTCACCGGATCAGCGACTATCGAGAGGCTCTTGGCTGTAACGATCAGGTCGAGTTGGCTGCGCTGCGCACGCTACTTCGCGACCAAATCACCACCGACTGGATGCGCCGTGGTGTCACTATGATCGACCCCGCAACCGTTTGGCTGGATGTCGCCACACAGCTGTCCCCAGACGTTGTGATCGCTCCGAACGTGCAGCTGTACGGCGCAACGTCGGTGGCTTCGGGGGCGCGAGTGGGCCCCGACACCACACTGATCGATACCCGGGTGGGGGCAAACACCAGGATCGCGCGATCGCACGCCGAATCTGCCGATATAGGTGACGACTGCTCTGTGGGGCCATTTTCCTACCTGCGGCCCGGCACCGTGTTGGGGCGCGGTGCCAAGATCGGTGCTTACGTAGAGGTCAAGAATTCCCAGCTTGGGGTAAATGCCAAAGTGCCGCACCTGTCCTACATTGGCGACGCAACGGTGGGCGAGGGCACCAACATAGGTGCCGCGAGTGTGGTGGTTAACTACGACGGAGTGGCTAAGCATCGCACCACGATTGGGCGGCACTGCCGTACTGGTAGTAACACGATGTTTGTCGCGCCGGTGAGTATCGGCGATGGCGCTTATACGGCGGCAGGGTCGGTAATCACTTCCGATGTGCCACCTGGAGCGCTGGCTGTGGCTCGCGGTGAACAGCGCAACATCGCCGGATGGGTGTTTCGACGTCGCGCTGGTTCGGCCGCCGCGCGTGCCGCCGCACAGGCATATGACCAGACCGACGGGGAAGATCCTGTCGGAGAAGCGGCACTGAACCGCAACGACAACGACGCGCCACGTAACGGCATGCCATGCAGCGACACGACATGCAACGACACGACATGCAACGACCCCGGCACATAGTGATGTATTCGAGGAGATCAGCCCCATGGTGAAGATTCATACGGAGAACCGTAAGAACCTGATGCTTTTCTCCGGGCGAGCCTATCCCGAGCTTGCCGATGAGATGGCGACCATTCTAGGCACGGCAGTTACCCCAGCGACCATACATGACTTCGCCAGCGGCGAGATTTACGTGCGCTACAAAGAATCGGTGCGTGGCTGCGACGCGTTCGTGGTGCAGAGCATGACGGCTCCAATCAACGAGTGGCTCATGGAGACGTTGCTGATGGTCGATGCGCTCAAGCGTGGCTCGGCGAAGCGGATCACCGTAGTGCTGCCGTTCTACCCGTATGGGCGCCAAGACAAGAAGCACCGCGGCCGCGAGCCAATCTCAGCGAGACTGGTGGCTGACCTGCTGAAGTGCGCCGGAGCCAACCGTATTCTCACTGTGGACCTGCACACCGCACAGATCCAAGGTTTTTTCGACGGTCCGGTTGATCACCTCTTTGCCATGCGACTGCTGGCTGAGCATGTGTCCACTAACTACGCTGGCTGCCCGCTCACCGTGGTTGCTCCAGATTCGGGCCGAGTGCGTGTCGCCGAACGCTGGGCTGACCAGCTGGGGGGAGCGCCGCTGGCTTTCATTCATAAGACACGCGATCCCCGAGTGCCTAATCAGGTGGTCGCCAACCGCGCGGTGGGTGAGGTGCAAGGCCGAGTCTGCGTCTTAGTCGATGACATGATCGACACGGGTGGGACGATCTGCCAGGCCGCCGATGTGCTGTTTGAAACCGGCGCCGCGGACGTCATCGTGGCGGCCACACATGGCGTGTTGTCAGATCCAGCGGTGCAGCGGCTAAAGAACAGCCAAATCTCCGAAGTGATACTCACTAATACGTTGCCGATCCCGTCGGAAAAGCATATGGATAAGTTGAGCATTCTGTCCATCGCCCCTTTGGTAGCTCGAGCGATCTTCGAAGTCTTCGACGACGGTTCAGTCACCGGCCTCTTCGGCGGAGTCAGCTAATAGGCCCCTGCCGGCGTTCTCGTCGCCTTGCCTACCCTTGTAGGCGGCGGCTCCTGCGGCCTTGGCAGGAACCTATTAGTGCATCCTCGTGATTTAATTGGCTGCGATCCACCGAGACCGAGCGTGCGCTATACCCAGGCGCCATCTCGGATGCAGCTACGTTAAACTCTTCATGTTGCCTGGCGAGGGAGTAGTACGTCTCCGTGATCGACAGGTCCGCACTTCCTAAGTGCCAAGGCCCCGAGCTTATAAGCCGGCGACTGTACTAGCTGCGCTAAGTCGTTTTCAAGGGAGTCTTCAGTGTCTGAAATTCGTATCACCGCAACGCTACGCGAGCATGTGGGCAAAGGCCACTCGCGTCGGGCCCGCAAAGCTGGAAAGATTCCCGCCGTGCTGTACGGCCACGGCCTTGAGCCTCAGCATTTAGAGTTCGAGGCGCGCGAATACGCCCACGCCATCAAGCACGGGATGAACGCTCTGCTGTCGGTGCAGATTGGTAGCAAGCTTTCGCTCGCACTTACCAAAGCCATTCAGCGTGACCCGATCAAACGGATCATTAACCATGTCGACTTGCTGGCTGTACGTAGAGGCGAAAAAGTTGAGGTCGAGATTCCAGTAATTCTGACCGGCGACGCGGCAAGAGGCAGCTTGCTCAACCACGAACTCACCACCATCACCGTGGAAGCTGAGGCCACACGTATTCCCGAGTCGGTAGAAGTCAGTCTGGACGGCTTGGACGTTGGCGACCACATCACCGCTGCCGACATCACGCTGCCGGAGGGTTCAGAGCTCATCACCGACGCTGAGGCTATCGTGGTGAACGTGCTGGCCGCGCCTACCGCTGAGCAGATGGAAGCCTCCCTAGAGTCGGCCCCAGCTGAGCAGACCGTCGAGGCTGCGTCGGAGCCTGAAGGAACTGGCGAGAAGAGCGCCTAATCTGACATGGCATATAGCCCGGTCCACCTCGTTGTTGGTTTGGGAAACCCCGGTCCGCAATATGAGCTGACTCGTCACAATGCCGGATTTCTGGTGCTCGACGAACTTGCGGACCGGGCTGGCGTGAAGCTTACGCAGCGGCGATCGATTTCAGGAGCTGCGATGCAGTTCGCCGAGGGCCGGTTGGGTGGCCCGCCTGGGGACGTAAATGCTCGTCGAGTGGTTTTGATCAAACCGATGGCGTTCATGAACCGCTCCGGTGCTGCCGTCGCCGCTATGGCGGCTTTTTACAAGGTTTCTGTTGAAGAGATCATCGTGGTGCATGACGAGTTGGACTTACCGCTGGGTGTTGTGCGAGTAAAGCGCGGCGGTGGGGAAGCCGGACACAATGGGTTGCGATCCATCAGCACCTGCATGCGCAGCAAGGACTACCTACGGGTACGGCTCGGGATCGGTCGGCCCGTCGGCCGGGAGTCGGGGGCTGACTACGTGCTCGGTCAATTCTCGTCTAAAGAACGCATCGACCTTGCTGGTCCGATTGCTACCGCTGCGGATGTCGCCGAAGCACTGCTGCACCAGGACATGGCCACGGTGCAAAACACGTTGCACGCGGAGTAACTCGGGCCGCTGCAGAGCTGTCGACGAATTCGACAGTTCTGCTGTTTGAGGCCGAAAGATCGCGTTCTTGTCGAGTTCGTCGACGAGAGGTTGGTCGAGACGGAGGAAAGCACATGGGCCAGTTGATCGTGGTCGCCGCGGCGATCATCGACGAGGCGGGCCGGGTGCTGGCGGCCCAGCGGACCGAACCGTCACGCTCGGCCGGTATGTGGGAGTTCCCGGGCGGAAAAGTGGAGCCCGGAGAGACCGATCACGATGCTTTAGTCCGGGAATGCACCGAAGAACTCGCCGTCACGGTGCGGCTGGGGGAACGGCTGGGCACTGACATTCCCATTGCCGGTGGAGCGGCGCTGCTTCGAGTCTGGATGGCCGCGATCACCGCGGGAACTCCGCTGCCCCTCGAGCACAGCGAGCTACGCTGGCTTGCCGCTGATGAGCTCGATTCCGTGCCGTGGTTACCCGCCGATGCCCCACTAATCACCGAGCTGCGGACTCGGTTAAGCACATAACCTGACTCAGGTTTGAGGTGGTATCCGCCATTCATCGGGCGTACTTACGAGGTTAGCCACGGCGGGTGAACAGCTTGCGCAGCACCCGAAACGGCAGCAACACAACGTTGACGATAGTAGCGAGAATGGCGCGGAACGCAGACTTCACACGATTGAGCATCTTGCAGCTTCTTCCCTCGGTTACCCGTCCAGCACGGGGTATCAAAAGTAGCAGACCCACTTGCCGCTTGCTCACTTTCCAAACCGGAGGAGAGTAAGGATCGGGCTCTAAACGGACGCGCTTAGTTTTTTGGCTGCTGCGCCGCCGGCGCGGAACGGGCGGCCCACAACGCCCAGATGATGAGTGGGATCTGTAACGGAAGCCGACCGTATGCGACTAGTCGCTCCGACAGCGGGCGGTCGCCCCAGTCGATCGCCATCTGGACGTTGGCCGGGAACACGGCGAGAAACAATGCCGCGGCAGCGTAGCCACCGAGCTTGCGGGTACGTGGCACTGCGAGCGCCGCCGCGACCGAAAGTTCGGCTGCTCCACTCAGATACGTCCAGAGTCGGGCCGATCCTGGCAGCGCGCGCGGCACTATCTCATCAAAGAACCCCGGTGAGACGTAGTGCAGCGCGCCGGTTACGGTGAGAAAACCGGCCAGCACGCCGGCACCGACTTTGTAGCGCTTCATACCCCAAGGCTACGCCCGCTCCAGCTTTCCAGCTCTGCTCAACCCTACCGACAACTTGGCGCAAGTTGTCCCTAGAATGGCAATAGAGTACCGGGTTGGAGGGGAAACGTTGACTGCATACGATGTATCCCAAGCAGCAAACGACGCCGCGGAGTTACTGCGCTGCGGCGAACCGCTCTCCGTCGTTTGGCGGCACGCTGTTCTTCAACTGCTCGACGTCTACGAGTCACGGTTACGCAATGCGGGGCGTGAAGCTGCTGTGGCGCTCTTCGCAGAGGAACCCACCCTGACCGGGGACTCGCGCGTCGATGCCGCGTTTGCTGCACTCGCCGAACATCTCGCGCGACGCGACGATTGGTCAGTACCCGTCTGGGCGCAACAGGCAGGGCGCTTCACCGACGATTGGTGGTTCGTGACAGAGCTACGCGGAATGCATGCATGGTCATTGCGTGAGTCGCCGCTATCGTTTCGTCGACGGGGTATCTTCATCGCTGCCAACGGGCTGGAGCGAGTGTGAACCTACCTATAGCTTTAGACCGAGACAGTATAGTCTCCCTGCTTCAAGGACTTTCTAACGAGCTGGAAGGCCGAGGAGCACAAGCAGACATCTTCCTTGTTGGCGGTGCCGCTATGGCGCTGGCCTACGACGCGCGGCGGGCTACTCGTGACCTTGACGCGGTCTTCGCTCCGACAGCCGTTGTACGAAAGGCTGCGGCAGCCATAGCGGAGCAGCATGGTCTGGAAGAAGACTGGCTGAACGATGCCGTCAAGGGCTTTCTACCAGGAAAAGATCCCGATCCCCGACTGTTCTTCGAGTCGCCGTTCCTCCGCGTTTCCGTTGCCTCTCCGCGCTATTTGCTGGCTATGAAACTGCGTGCTTCACGAGTTGACATCGACGTCGACGACATTCGGTTACTGCTGCGCCTATGCGGCTTTACTACCGTCGAGGAGGGCCTTGACCTACTTGAGCGCTCCTACCCTTCTGTGGTTATCGAGCCCAAGGTTCAATATGTATTGGCTGAGATCATCAAATCCATGTATCCCGAGGATGCAGACGTGGACCGTCCCTGATCGTCCTAAAACCCTATGGGCCGTCAGCTTGACGACAACTTGGCACAAGTTGTCCTAGAGCGGTTCGCTCACCTGGCCTGCCGATGACGTAGACGCTTGCGCGTGGTGGCGTTTGGGGATGCGCCCGGCTCGCCGTGCCAGCCGTCCGGCTATCGTTGCCCACCGCATAGCCTCCGCCATGGCTACCGGGTCGGCCGCTCGTGTCACTGCTGTTGCCAGCAGCACCGCCGAACAACCCAGCTCCATTGCCAACGCAGCGTCGGACGCGGTGCCGATCCCGGCATCCAGAATCACCGGCACCTCCGCCTGCTCCACAATCAGCTCAATGTTATGCGGATTTCGGATACCCAGACCGCTACCTATGGGCGCGCCCAGCGGCATCACCGCCGCACAGCCCAGCCCTTGCAGCCGGGCGGCGAGGATGGGGTCATCATTGGTGTAGGGCAGCACGGTGAAGCCGTCGTCAATCAGGATTTCAGCGGCATCGAGCAGTTCCACCGGATCGGGGAGCAACGTTCGCTCATCGCCGATCACTTCGAGCTTAACCCACGACGTGCCTAGGGCCTCCCGTGCCAGTTGGGCGGTGAGCACCGCCTCCGAGCTGGTAAAGCACCCGGCGGTGTTGGGCAGCACCTGCGCGCCGGAGTCGCGGATCACATCCAGCAGGGACCCTTTCGTGTTGGGGTCCACTCGGCGTAGCGCCACTGTGGCCAGCTCAGTCCCGGAAGCTTTCAGCGCCTGCCGCAGGGCGTCGAGGCTGGTCACGCCCCCCGTGCCCATGATGAGCCGGGAGGAGAACGAACGATCAGCAATGATCAGCGGGTCGGGGGGCAGCATAGGCAGCATGATCAGCCTCCCGGGGCCGCGGTGAGCACCTCAACCCGATCCCCGGGCCTCAGCTCGGTGATTGCCCATGCGCTGCGTGGAACCACTGTGGCGTTGACCGCGACCGCTATACCCGCGGTGTCGGTCAGCACGCCGCTCACCAACCCGGCCACGGATGTCTCTTCGGACAGCTCGCGCGGGCGCCCATTGAAGATTATCTGCACTGCTGCGCTGTCCCCCTTTCAAACCGATCGGCACGAAACGGCGCCAACTCACCCGGGAGGGCGCCAGTAGTGAGCAGATTAGCCACTCCGGTCGCGGTGATGTCGGTCAGTAACGCCCCGTTGCGGTAATGCCCAGTTGCCCAATACAAACCACGTGGGCCGTGCGCGCCAACTATGGGAGCGTTATCGGGTGAACCAGGACGCAGCCCGGTGGATATCTCGACCAGTTCGAGCTCGGTGATGCCGGGAATCAACAACCGGGCATCACGCACCAGGGTATAGATCGCCTCCAGGGTGACGCGTAGATCGAACCCTTGTTCTTGCATGGTAGCTCCGAGGATCAGCTCGCCATCGCTTCGCGGCACCAAGTACACCGGTGTGCCGTGTACCAGTCCACGCACGGTATGGCGGAGAAACGGCGCCCCCTCGGGCGCTTTGAGCCGGAGTAGTTGTCCTTTCACCGGCCGGACCGGCGGTCGGGCGAGGGATGGAACACCGGCGATGGTCGCTGACCAGCATCCGGCCGCGATCACCACTTTTGGCGAATCCACCGTTTCGCCTCCATCGAGCCGCACGCCGTGCACCTGATCGGTGTCACAGCGCAGTCGTTGCACCCGGCTGCTCACGAGGGTGACTCCAGCGCTTTCGGCGGCCACGCGCAGCGCGGCAAGTAGCTTTCGGGGATCGACTTGGTGATCGGATTCCACTGCCGCGCCACCACGTACCGACGGCGCCAGCAGCGGCTCGATTTCCCGACATTCCCGACCGCGAAGTCGTTGGAGCTGCACGCCTTGAGTGCTCGCGTAGTCGAAGAGTTCACCAAGCGCGCGATGATCGTCGTTATCGAGCCCCACGTTGATGGTGCCGCAGCGCCGATAGCCAACGTCGATGCCGCTGGCCTCGCGCAGCTGTGCGACGAACTCTGGGTAGCGTTGCGCGGCCCGCATGCCCAGCTGGAGTAGCTTCTGCTCGCCGTAGTGCAGTTCACTGATCGGGGCGAGCATCCCGGCAGCTGTGCGTGAGGCCGCACGTTCAGGTTGGTCGTCGATAAGTGTGACGCTGACGCCGCGCTGAGCAGTGCGCCAGGCGATGGCTAGGCCGATCAGCCCGGCGCCGACGATGGCGACTTCGGTCACGGATGCGCCGCCTGCGCCACTGATGTCACTCCAGAGCAGAACTCAACGTAGTCGATGGGCGCATCGATGCTGGGATGCTCACCGCAGACTGGGCACGCTGGATCGCGTGGCACGGTGTACTCAGAAAAACTCATGGCCAGAGCGTCTATTCGGAGTAGGCGCCCGGCTAGCGATGTGCCTTGTCGCAGGATCAGCTTGATGGCTTCGGTGGCTTGAATGGTGCCGACGATGCCCGGCAGCACCCCGAGTACGCCGGCCTGGGTGCACGATGGCCCGTTCCCCGGGCTTGGGGGAGCGGGGTAGCGACAGCGGTAGCACGCGGTCTGGCCCGGTAGCACCACGGTGGCTTCGCCGTTGAAGCGATGCACGCTGCCATCCACCAGGGGGGTACCGCTGAGCACAGCAACGTCGTTGACGAGGTAGCGGGTGGCGAAGTTGTCACAGCCATTGATTACCAGGTCATAAGCGTTAAACAGGTCGGCGCAGTTAACGGCGGTGAGCGGCTCATCGTGCAGCTGCACAACTACTTCGCTGTTGAGCGCGTTGAGCGCCGCCTTGGCGGAGGCGGTTTTGCGCATCCCCACGCGTGCTTGCGTGTGCAGCAGCTGCCGTTGTAGGTTGCTGGCTTCCACGGTGTCAAAGTCGATGAGCCCTAACGTCCCTACGCCGGCGGCCGCTAGATATAACGCGGCGGGGCTACCCAGACCACCTGCGCCGACGATCAGCACTTTCGCGTCCAGCAGGGCGCGCTGTCCGCTAGTGCCCACCTCGGGTAGTAGCAGATGTCGTGCGTAGCGGTCGCGCTGCGCTGCCGTGAGATCGTCATTAGCCGCCACGGGAAACCCTTGCTGCGTCCACGCGGTGAGGCCGCCGGTCATGGTTGCCACATTGGTGTAGCCCATGTCGTGCAGTGTCTTGGCGGCAAGTAGCGAACGAGTGCCGGCAGCGCAGTACAGGGTGAGTGGTGTCGTCCGGTCCGGCACGTAGGTTTTGATGCTGGCCTCTAGAAGCCCGCGGCTCAGGTGGAGTGCGTCCGGTAGGTGGCCCGAGTCAAATTCATGCTGCTCCCGAACGTCGATACGGCGTCGTTCGGTGTTTGGCTGGCACCGTACTTGGCTGGGGCTAAGCGTTGGGGCAATCTGACCGGCTTCGGTGAGTGAAGCAGCTACTGTAGTAGTCATTACCGCATAGTATCTGGCGATGTGCAGACCGTCGGGGCTTATAAAGGCCGAGGTTGGCCTTCTTAGACAGGGCGTAGAGACTTAAGTCCAAGAATGGAGTCATAATATGAGCCGCACAAGATCAGCGGTGCTGACTGCTGCGCTGCTGGTGACAGCCTTGCTTGCCGCCGGTTGTGGGGTCAGCTCTAGGGACAGCGCTGATAAGGTTCAGGGTGTGCAGCAGCTGAACTTCACTGCTCAGACACTGGACGGCCAGAAGTTTGCGGGGAAGAGCCTGCTGGGTAAACCGGCGGTGCTGTGGTTTTGGGCGCCGTGGTGCCCGAAGTGTGCGCAGGAAGCGCCCGGTGTGGCCAGGGTATCAAAGCAGAACCAGAACGCCGTGCGATTTGTGGGTGTGCCGGCGCAAGATAGCGTGCCGGCGATGAAACGTTTCGTGCAGCAGCATGAGCTGGGCTCCTTTGACCAGCTAGCCGATACCGATGCATCGCTGTGGCGGCGTTTTGGGGTGACGGCCCAGCCGGCCTTCGCTTTTGTGCGCCCCGATGGGCAGGTAGCGGTAGTCAAAGAAGAGCTCTCCGAGGCGCAACTGCGCGAGCGGGTCCAGCAGCTTATCGCCAGGTGACGATGCTCGACGCCCTGCTGGTTGCTGTAGGCGCCGGCATGCTGGCTGCCGTGAACCCGTGCGGCTTTGCGATGTTGCCGGCCTATCTTTCCCTTGTAGTCTCCGATCAGCAGGGATCGCGTGCTCGCTCGGTGGGTCGTGCTCTAGCCGCCGGCGCGGTGATGACCGCGGGTTTCATGGTGGTGTTTGGGGTTTTCGGCCTCGTGGTAGCCCCAATTGCGGCGTCTGTGCAGAGCTATTTGCCTGCCATAACGGTGCTGATCGGGCTGGTGCTTATTGCAATGGGTGGGTTGCTGCTAGCGGGCAGGCAGTTCACGTTGCTGCTGCCAAAACCTATTCGCGGCGCCCCAAACCGACGAATTGCCTCAATGTTCGGTTACGGCATCGCTTACGCGGTGGCGTCGCTGTCGTGCACCATCGGGCCTTTCTTGGCGGTGTCGGTGACCGTACTGCGTAGCGGAAAGGTCGTCGAAGGTATCGCCGCTTTTGTGGTGTACGCGGTCGGCATGGGGCTCGTGGTAACCGTCTTAGCGCTGGGAGCGCTGCTGACCAGCAACGTGGTAGCCAGCCAAGCGCGGCGTCTGCTGCCCTACGTGTCTCGGATCGGTGGCGGTTTACTGCTGGCGGTTGGTGCCTATGTGGCCTACTACGGGTGGTACGAGCTGCGGCTTTATCACGGCGGCGGGAGCGCGGCCGATCCGGTGATTGACGCCGCTGGAGTGGCGCAGGGGAAGTTGGTGGAGTTTGTGGATTGGGTGGGGCCGGGGCCGTTTGTGGTGGCGCTTGGGCTGCTGGCCGCGATCGGTGTTTTCTGGCAGCATCGCCATGCGCGGGTGCGTCGTTGACGTAAGGCCGACCAACCACGATCGTCGTCGAGAAGCTCCTCGACTCCGAGCCCGGTGTAACCTATCCGCGATGTGTGACCGGGCGGCGAGCCTGCCACCGGAGGACTGCGGCGGAGTGCCTGGTTACTACGAGCTGCTAGAAGCGCTTTCCGATCCGGGCCATGAGCAACACGCGGAACTCACCGAATGGGTTGGTGGCAGTTTTGACCCGGAACTATGCGACATTGACCAAACTAACACTGGTCTCGTCCAGCAGGGTAGATAGTCAGCTTACAAGAAGTTCATTTGCCCGCAGCTGAGCTGCCGCTACCCAGAACGTCGAGAATTCGATCCAGCTTTACATCGGTCCCAACCAGTTTTTCGCCTATCTGGCCTAACCTAGTGTCGATCCCGTTGAGCTTGCCGTCCATTTGGCCCAAAC
>JBBSOC010000062.1:0-13365 GCA_038260095.1 Mycobacteriales bacterium
CATCCTAGCGATCGGCTTACCCGACCCCAAAACCATCCTCACAGCCTCAACCCGAAACTCAGGAGTATAAACTTTCCTCATCATAAAACCTCCAGACAGTAACTTTAATGGATCACTGTCCAAAAAAACCGACACACCTCACACGTCGAAAATTTCTGGAGACCGGTTAAAGTCCGAGTACGTGACGACCAGGAAACCGCCGGTCCTCTCGCTATCGTCGAGAACCTCCATGACTCGTCCCTTCTCCGGTCCGGCCAAGATCTTTCCAAGGCGACCCACTGGAACTTTTTTCATCATCTGTCCCGCCGCATTAGGTGCGACAGCTGCTCGAGATCAGCGAGGCGCAGATCGCCATCTAGTCCTTTGAGCGCGACGGTTCGCATTCCGGCGGCTCGTCCGGCTGCCAGCCCTGGACCGGAATCCTCGACAACCAGGCACGCGCTAGGAGGAACCTGGAACTGGCTCGCGGCCAGCAGATAGCCTTCAGGATCAGGTTTCCCATCCGTTACGTCTTCTACGGTCACCAGGAACGGTGGGTTGATTTCGGCCCGCCCCAGTCGCGCCCTCGCCAACCGAACATCGGCGTTGGTGACAACCGCCCATGGCAGCCGAAGCTGATCCAGTATGCCAAGTAGCTCGTGCGCGCCTGGTGCGGCAAAGACCTCGGCCAGATTGCCGTATTCGATGTCTCGCTCCCGCTGTATTGCAGCGGCAATCGCATCCGCAGCCAGGGTTGGTAGCAGACGCTGTACCGTGCGCGCGATCGGGTTGCCACGCGCAGCCTTGAGCGTGGTCGCTACGTCGATGCCCTGCTCCCTAGACCACGTCATCCAGGCACGTTCATCCGCCGCGTCGGAATCAACCAGAGTGCCGTCCATGTCTAGCAGCACCGCACTGATCGCCGTAGGATCAAAATCCCACCGCGACACGATGACCTCCTTCAGCTTCTACAGTTGACGCCTTTTGCTTACCAACATCCATACAGCGGGGAGCAGGTCCAGCTGTGTCCACGGGTCAACCTCCTATTAAACGGCCGGCATGCCGATGAGCGCGTGGGCGATGACGTCTCGTATTCTCAGCAGAGTCACGGTTGGGTTGCAACGCCGGCGAACAGTCGACAGCTTCTAGTAGCGATTTTTACTAGCGATCAGCTCAGGGTGAGGGATGTAGTGAAACGGTCTTGGCTTCTGGTGGGTCTATCGGTATCGCTGCTCTGGGTATGGGCCATCCCTGCCTCTAGCGCGATGCAGCAGCCCGGTTCGGGGTTGCAGCTATCTGGCTACGACCGTGCGGTGCGACCGCAGGATGATCTGTTCCGGTTTGCCAATGGTACGTGGCTGCGCACCACCGAGATCCCGGCTGACCGGTCCCGGTATGGCGCGTTCGAGATGCTTTCTGAACAAGCCGAGCAGAACCTCCGAAAGATCATCGAAGACAGTGCGAGTCACAATGGTAAAGCCGGTTCCGAGGATCAACAGATCGGAGATTACTACGCCAGCTTTACAGACACAAAGCGGCGGAACATGCTCGGCGTCGCCCCGCTGACTGACGCGCTCAGTCGTATAGACAAAATCGCCAACCCGGCAGGCCTTGTGCGATATTTCGGCGAGGAGGCGACCATGTCTCTGTCGAGCCCTATCGGGTTGTCCATAGACAAGGACGCCAAAAACGCAAAAGCATACGTGCCTTGGGTTTCCCAGAGCGGACTCACATTGCCTGATCGGGATTACTACCTCAACTCCGACCAAAAGTTCGCCACGGCGCGGAATCAACTCAAGTCCTATGCAGCGCGTGTCCTGACTCTGGCCGGCGTTACGGACCCCAAAGGTGCCGCTGATAGCGTGCTCACCCTGGAAAAGCGCCTCGCGCAAGCCCAGTGGACCGCCACACACAACCGCGATGCGACCGCGACCTACAACAAGTTCGCTCCCGCCACCGCCACCGCGCAAATGCCCGGACTGGATTGGAAGGCTTACCTCGATGCGGCGGGAATACACAGCGCCAATTTCGTTATCGCCCAACCTAGCTTCTTCGCTGCCCTTGGGGCCGACGTGAAGGCTGTGCCACTGAATGACTGGAAGCGCTACCTAAAGTTTCAGCTCGTCGACGACTACGCTTCCTATTTAAGCAAAGACTTTGTTACAGCTAGCTTCGAGTTTCATGGCCGCGACCTGGCCGGAAAGCAGCAGATACGCCCGGACTGGAAGCGAGGGGTAGCCGCCGTCAACGGCGCGCTGAACCAGGCGCTCGGGAAGCGATACGTCCAACAGTACTTCCCGGCAGATGCCAAACAACGGATCGACAAGCTGGTCAGCAAGCTGATCAGCTCCTACCGTACGTCAATCGACGAGCTGGACTGGATGAGTCCGGCGACCAAGGTTGAAGCTAAGAAGAAACTCGACAAAATCGCCGTAAAGATTGGGTACCCAAATACATGGAAGGACTATTCCCACTTGAAAGTCGTTCGCGATGACTTAGTGGGTAATATACGACGTTCAATCCGGGTTGAGTATCAGCGCGAACTGAACAAGCTCGGAAAATCGGTGGACCGCAGCGAATGGGGCCTGGCGCCGCAAACCGTGAATGCCTCCTACAACCCGCAGCTCAACGACATTACATTTCCGGCCGCAATCTTGCAGCCGCCGTTCTTCGACCCTGGCGTTGACGACGCAGCCAACTACGGTGCTATCGGCGCGGTAATCGGCCATGGGATCAGCCACGCTTTCGATGACCAAGGTAGCAAGTATGACGCTGACGGAAATCTCCGTGATTGGTGGACACCAGAGGACCGGCAGCGTTTCACTGAGCGAACCAAAGCTCTGAGCGCACAGTATTCCGCGTATGAGCCATTGGCTGGTCAACACATTAACGGCGAGCTCACCCTTGGGGAAAACATCGCTGACCTATCCGGCCTCACCGTGGCGATGCGGGCATACCGACTGTCCCTTGCCGGTAAGCCGGCGCCTACCCTGGATGGTTTCACCGGAGAGCAACGCTTTTTCCTGGGTTGGGCGCAGATATGGCGTGAGAAGATTCGGGATGAGCAACTACGCTCGCAACTGCTGAGCGACCCGCATAGTCCGGGAGAGTTCCGCGCCAACGGAGTCGCCAGTAATCTGCCAGAATTTTATGCGGCCTTCGGCGTTAAGGAAGGCGATAAACTGTTCCGGCCGGCCAATCAACGCGTCAAGATCTGGTAGCGGACGACACTTGTTCGCTAAGCTGCGCCGGTGGGATTCCTACCGGTGAAAACGTCGAAGGAAATCAGCTCGCGCTCAGTCGCTCCAGGATCAGCGTGCGTACGGTTTGGGCATCAGCCTGGCCCTTGGTGGTCTTCATGACCGCGCCAACTAATGCTCCGGCGGCCGCGACTTTGCCGTCGCGAACCTTTTGAGCCACATCGGCGTTCGCGGCAATAGCCGCATCTACGGCCGCGCCCAACGTATCAGTATCGCTAACCACTTCCAGTCCACGTGCGGCAACCACCTGGCTCGGCTCACCCTCGCCGGCAAGTACACCTTCTATGACCTGGCGCGCCAGTTTGTCATTCAGACTGCCGCGATCCACTAGCTGCTGTACTTCCGCAACCTGTTTCGGAGTTATCGCCAGCCCCTCCAGCTCCACCCCGTCCGAGTTAGCCCGTCTGGCCAACTCGCCTAGCCACCATTTGCGGGCTGCTTCCGCGGTTGCACCCGCGGCGATAGTCGCCGCGATTAGCTGCACCGCATCCGCTCCAAGTACCGCCGCCATGTCCTTCTCAGCCAATCCCCACTCGGCCTGCAGCCGAGCAAGCTTTTCGGCGGGAAGTTCTGGAAGCCGCTCCCGTAAGCTGTCCACCCACGCCGTCTCCGGTGCCAGCGGCACGAGGTCGGGTTCGGGAAAGTAACGGTAATCGGTTGCTTCCTCTTTGCTGCGGCCTGACGTCGTCTGACCTGTGTCTTCGTGAAAGTGACGGGTCTCCTGCACTATTCGTATTCCGGCATCGAGCACGCCAGCCTGGCGGCACATCTCGCTACGCACTGCACGCTCCACTGAGCGCAGCGAATTGACGTTCTTGGTCTCCGTGCGAGTGCCCCATTCACTAGCGCCGATCGGCTGTAGTGAGGTATTGACGTCGCAGCGCATAGAGCCCTGCTCCATGCGCACATCCGAGACTCCCAGAGCGCGGATTAAGTCTCGCAGCTGTGTGGCATAAGCCCGCGCGACTTCCGGGGCGCGCTCACCTGTACCCGTGATGGGCTTGGTTACGATCTCCACCAGCGGAATACCAGCCCGGTTATAATCCACCAACGAATGTGTGGCACCGTGGATTCGGCCCGTTGCACCACCGACGTGCAGCGACTTGCCCGTGTCTTCTTCCATGTGCACGCGTTCGATCTCAATCCGGACCGAACTGGGTTGGTCCGCACTCCCATTAGCATTGCCATCAACACGCCCGTCAATATCCTCATCAACGCTGCCACCCGGAAGCCGCACATCGAGCCATCCGTCGAAACATAGAGGTTCGTCGTACTGGCTGATCTGGAAATTCTTTGGCATATCGGGGTAGAAGTAGTTCTTCCGCGCGAAACGACACCACGAGGCAATCGAGCAGTTCAATGCCAATCCGATCAGAATGGCGCTCTCGACCGCTGCGGCGTTGGCTACCGGCAAAGCTCCGGGAAGCCCGAGACATACTGGGCAGATATTGGTGTTGGGCTCATCACCAAACGCCGCGGCACAGCCACAAAACATTTTGGTACGAGTGCCCAGCTCAATATGCGTTTCCAGGCCAATTACCGGCTGATAGCTAGCAATCACCTGGTCGAAGCTGCGAGGCGTAATCGGTGCGGTAACCGCATCGGGCTGCTGCACAACCGGTGTCATACTGCTCGGAGGGTGCATAATCCACTTCCACTCGATCGATGGCGTAAGGGGCTTCAGCGTAAGGGCTTCAGTCTCGTAAGGGCGTCAGTCTCGTAAGGGCGTCAAGCGTTAGAGGCCTACAACTGCGGCGCGGTGGCTAGCACAGGACTATTCAGGCTGGCCTCAACCGCCGCGGCAACTCGGTAGCAACGATCATCTGCCAATACTGGCGCCATAATCTGCAAACCCACCGGTAGGCCACCGGAAAGCCCACACGGAACTGATATTGCTGGCACCCCCGCTAGCGACGCCGGAAGGGTACATAGATCTACCGCGTACATGGCCATCGGGTCCTCGGCCCGGGGGCCCAGCTCGAACGCAACAATAGGAGATGTGGGCGACACCAAAACGTCACAGCCGCTGAACGCGGTAGCGAAATCGCGGCTGATCAGAGTACGAACTTTTTGTGCTTGGCCAT
The DNA here is from genome assembly GCA_038260095.1 of Mycobacteriales bacterium. Classification (GTDB taxonomy): domain Bacteria; phylum Actinomycetota; class Actinomycetes; order Mycobacteriales; family QHCE01; genus QHCE01. The sequence goes on from JBBSOC010000062.1 coordinate 5,324, forward strand.
AGTAGGCGTCGTAATAGCCCGCCGAAAGCGCATACGTGCCGATTATGATCCGTCGCTTAACCTCAGCCCCGAATCCGGCATCGCGTGTGCCCGCCATCACCGCTTCCAAGCTGGCCTGGCGGTCGTCACCTACCCGCAGCCCGTATCGCATAGCATCAAAGCGGGCGAGGTTAGACGAGCACTCACTTGGTGCGATCAGGTAGTACGCTGCGAGCGCGTAATCGAAGTGCGGACAGGCGCATTCGACGACTTTGGCTCCCATTTGCTCCAGCTGTGCCACCGTGGCCGCAATGACGCTGACGACGCCAGGTTCATACCCTTCGCCGGAGAGGTTGCTGACCACACCGATGGTCATCCCGGTCAGGTCTCCATTAGCGCCTACCCGGGCTGCGTCGGCTACCGCGGGAACGGGCGCGTCGAGGCTGGTGGAATCGGCTGGGTCATGACCGGCGATCACTTCGTGGAGCAGTGCAGTGTCGAGCACGGTGCGGCCGAAAGGGCCGGCTTGATCTAGCGAGGATGCGTACGCAACCAGCCCGCTGCGGCTCACTCCCCCATAGGTGGGCTTATGTCCCACAATACCGGTGAGCGACGCCGGCTGCCGAATGGAACCGCCCGTGTCAGTGCCGATGGCCAACGGTGCCTGATACGCGGCCACGGCCGCGGAGGAACCACCCGATGAACCACCTGGGGTGCGTGCGAGATCCCAGGGATTGTGACTTGGGCCGAAAGCGGAGTTCTCGGTGGATGAACCCATCGCGAATTCGTCCAGATTCGTCTTACCTAAAGGGACCAGCCCCGCCGCACGCAGCTTGGTCACGATCGTTGCGTCATACGGCGGAATCCAGCCACGTAGAATCTTCGATGCCGCTGTGGTCTCGATGCCGTTGGTGACCACGATGTCTTTCACCGCAATCGGTACCCCAGCCAGTGCCGGAAGCTGTTCGCCGGCGGCTCGGCGCGCATCTACCGCGTCAGCAGTAGCCAGTGCGCCTTCGGCATCCACGGTGACAAACGCATTCAGCCGTTCATCGGTGCTGGTGATGCGGTCCAGATGCGCCTGCGTGATGTCGCGAGCACTGGCCGTGCCGTCTGCTACCAAACCGGCAAGTTCAGCGGCGGGAAGCTTGATGAATTCAGTCATCTCGCCTACTCCTCAGTGTCCAGGATGCGTGGCACTCGGAAACGGCCGCCTTCGGCGGCGGGAGCGGCCAACAGCACAGTGTCGCGGTTGAGCGACGGACCTGGCTCATCCGCACGCAGCACATTTGTAAGCGGAACGGCGTGCGTAGTGGGTAGGATGTCGTTGGCCGCCACATCAGCGATGCTGGCCACCGAACTCAAAATGACATCGAGCTGCACGGCGAACGTGTCCAGTTCATCGTCGGTAACAGCCAAGCGCGCTAAGTGCGCGAGGTGCGCCACCTCGTCACGGGTGATAGTAGACATGTTGCAGCCTCCGACGCTCCAGCTTGGCGAGGACATGAACCAATCACAGCAGCCAGAGCGCAGCGGTGATGTTTGCCGGCTTCCGCTGGCAGTTTAGAGGTCGCGCGGATTGGTGCTGTTCTACTGCGGTGTCCCCTGGCACTTCGCCTGGCGGCGTTGTCGTCGTCGCCCATGCATCCAGCATGAACTCCTCCTCCGCCTTGCCATACTCGACCAGGTCGCACTAGCTAACTTCGCCACCTCGCAACGAACGACCAACCCGCGCGACCTCTTAGTCCTTGAAGGTACCACTATATCTGCTTGCCCATCCTCGTCACAGCCCCATATACCGTGCTATTACAGAGATTAAGAAGGAGCGGCTACGCTCGGCTCTGCACAGAAACCACTTCCCGTACTTCTGACCGGAAGCGCCGCACTACCGCCATGTCTCGCAGCCGTGGTTGCGCCTCGAGCTCCGCGTCTAGCTCACGCAGCTGAGCTAGACAGCGTGGCGATCGGACAACCGATGAGCCGAACGTGTCCGTCGCTGTGACGAGGGCGCGCTCCAGATCAGACTGCCAGAGATAGCTGCGAGCAAGCCACAGTCGGTTATACACCGCTTCCCGCGGAAAAGCTGGGTCCGATGGCGACGTTCTTGGCTCCAACAGCTCTGCGGCTTGAGTCAACCAAGCCGCGGGGAGGCCGGAGCTAGCCCGCGCTAGGCTGAGCATCGCATGTCCACGTTTGACCATACATTCTGCATCATCGAACCAGTAGAGCCAGCTCGGCGCCGTGGCGTAGGCATCGCTACGGCGCATGAGATTTGCTGCGCGGTCAGCGGCGGTGGAAAATCCATACGCATTACCCGACAATGCTTCAGCGTGTGCAAGCAGCATGTCCACTAGTGCCTGCTGTGCCGGCGAAGTATCTTTGGCAGCTTCTACCGCGGCGTAGGCAAGCTCGGTGGCTTCCCGACGCTTGCCGCAGTAGATGGCTTGGTGGGTTAGGTGCGCAAGGGCATGCGCACCGAAGGCGGTGTCACCCAGCGCCCGCGAAGCGTGCAATGCCGAATAGTAGTACCGCTGGGCCAGACCGTGTAGCTGCGCGTCATACGCCATCCATCCGGCAATTTGACACAACTGCATCCACAGTTCAACCAATTGATCGGCTACTTGGCTGTTCGCCGCATCCCCAGAATGCACGTGCTGGCCAATAGCCAGTAAATAGCGGTGTGCAAAGCGGATGTTGGCGAGATTACCGCCTTCGTGGTCATCAAGTTTGCGCAGCCTGTCTACCGTGTCAGCGCAAATGCTCACCATTGACGTTGTGATCGCTCGGCCCCTGCGGCATGGGCGGACTGCTGTGATGCGATCCGAATCATCAGGCAGGTTCTCCACGTAGGACCAACCCAGTCCAGTCAACGGAGCACCCCACGTGCTCAGAAACCTGCGACGATCACAGTCAAACACCTCGTCTCCCCGACTCAGCCAATCCGCGATCACCCGCTGGTTATGCTCGGTACCCCAGCCCGGTTCGATTCCCGCTAAGGACGCGACCCAGAGCTGCGAGACGGTGGCTCGGCCCTGCCACAGCTGCGCCAAGCTGAGTTGACGGCCCAAGGCTTCAGTGAGTACATGGGCAATGACGGTAGGCAACGGGTCACGCGGAACGCGGGACTGATTCACCCACTCTGAGACCGTTGAGCGCCCGACGTAGCCGGAACCCATCACCGAGTTGAGCTCTGTGACGAGCCGGCCATGAGACCAGTCGAGCTCGCGCAATGCGCCGAATAGTGTGGCGTTGATAACCATGAATTCATCATGAGCAAGCTGTGCGACAATTTCGCGCAGGCTGAGCCTTCGAGTAAGCCCGATCGCGGCCACAACCGACCGTGCAAAGCCGAGTGCGCCGCTATTGAGCGTAACTCAGAAGCTAGATTCGTCCCAAATCGGACAAAACTCACATCTGTCCAGATGGCCGGTTTAGCCCTACCCCGCGCTACCTGACCGCTACTAAATTCACCGGCGTGCCGCTCCGGCACAGCGGGCACGCTCTACCGCCGGGCCCAGCGCGTCCATCAGCGCGTCAACATCTGTTGCGGTTGATGTGTCTCCCAGCGAGAACCGCAGCGATTCTCGTGCGGCTACTGCTCCAACGCCCATGGCGAGCAGCACGTGGCTCGGCTCGGGTACACCAGAGGTACAAGCCGAGCCGGTCGAGCATTCCACGCCTGCCGCGTCCAACAGCATCAGCAGAGCGTCCCCTTCACAGCCGGGAAATGAGAAATGCGCGTTTCCTGGTAGCCTCCCGTCCCCCAAGTCCCCGTTGAGTACGGTGCCGGGTATCCGAAGAACTCGGGCAATCAGGTCCTCGCGTAGCTCCGTTAGGCGCTTGGATCGCTCGGGCCGCCCAGCAACCGCGAGCTCCACCGCGGCGGCAAACGAAGAGATACCAGCTACATCCAGCGTGCCGGACCGCACCGAGCGCTCTTGACCTCCACCATGCAGCAGCGGAGTACACGCGACGTCGCGCCCGAGCAGCAGTGCGCCAATGCCAGTTGGGCCGCCGAGCTTGTGTCCGGTGAGACTCAGCGCACTCGCCCCCGAGGCGGAGAAATCCACCGGCAGTTGCCCAACGGCTTGTACCGCGTCCGTGTGCAGCGGAACCTTATGTTGCGCCGCTACACGCGATAGCTCCGCGACCGGCTCAATTGTGCCAATTTCGTTGTTCGCCCACATCACAGTGACCAGGGCAACCCTGCCGGCATACTCGTCGAGTACCGCGGCGAGCTTGGCCGCTGATACCCGGCCGACCTCATCCACTGGTAGCCACACCGGCTCGGCTTGCTCGTGCTCGGCCAGCCAGCTAAGTGCATCCAGCACTGCGTGATGTTCGATCGGTGAGGAGATGATCACTGTGCGGTGTGGATCGGCATCACGCCGAGCCCAGTAGATACCTTTGACCGCTAGATTGTCAGCCTCGGTGCCGCCGCCGGTAAAAATCACTTCCGATGGCCGACATCCCAGCAGCCGAGCGATCTTCTCTCGCGACTCCTCCACCAGCCGACGGGCAGCTCGGCCACCAGCATGCAGAGATGAAGGGTTTCGATGCTCCCCCGCCACGGCAACATAAGTAGCCAGCGCCTCTGGAGCCATCGGTGTAGTCGACGCGTGATCAAGGTAGGTGGCCATATTGACTTAAGCTTACGGTGTGCTTCGGTTTTCCCGCGGTTAGCTGCCTGCCCGTTCACGCAGCGCAGTGATTGTCTGTGGCAGCACTTCGTGTAGATCTCCCACAATGCCGAAGTCGGCGATGTCGAAGATCGGGGAGCTCGAGTCGGAGTTGATCACCACGATGTTCTTAGCGGTTTGCATGCCGGCTCGATGTTGGATCGCTCCAGAAATTCCACACGCAATGTAAAGCTGTGGCGAGACGCTCTTGCCAGTTTGGCCGACTTGGAATTGGTGCGGGTACAACCCGCCATCGGTTGCGGCGCGCGACGCACCTACAGCACCACCCAGCTGATCGGCAAGCTGCTCCAGTAGTTGAAAATCTTCGGCCCGGCCGACACCCCGCCCACCCGCCACTACCACAGAAGCTTCAGTTAGCTCGGGACGGTTACCCTTGGGCTCGACTACCGAATCTAGGATTCGGGATGCCCGCGCTGATGCCGAAAGCAACACCTCGACGGTACGTACTTCGGGTTGGACAGGTACAGCCGGCTGCGAGGTTATAGCGTTCGGCCGCATGGCGTAAATCGGCGTGCCGGTGATGATCCGGGAGGTAACGATTGTGCTACCTGCGAAGATTTCCTGAGTTGCCGCACCATCATCGCGCAGCTCGGTGACATCGGTAAGTAGCCCAGATCCGGTAAGCACGGCCAGTCTGCCGGCCACCTCCTTACCGTCGGCAGAGGCGGTAAGGAGCACGGCGGCTGGTTTCCTCTCGCGCACTAGCTGGGCCAATGCCTGCACAACAGGGGTCACCAAGTACGAACCGAACTCCGGGGCTTGTGCCAGCATTACATGCACTACGCCCAGCTCACCTAGCTGAGCGCACAGCGCATCAACGGCTGCATCACTGGATCCGCCGGAGGCCTCACCCCTGCCACCCCTGCCACCCCTGACTAACAGCACAACAGCGGGCTCACCCAGTATCCGGGCGGCCGTAATCAGCTCGGCGGTGGTCTTGCTGAGTGTTCCGTCTGTGTGCTCGGCTAGTACTAATACCTCGGTTGCCACGTTGTCGCTGCTCATGGTTATCCCCTTCACACCAGTTTGCGACTGGCGAGAAATTCAACGAGCTTGGCACCGGCATCGGCGCCGGCATCGATCACGACGCCAGCGCCTCGTGGCGGCCGAGGCACCACCGAGGTCACTACGCTCGTCGCACCTATGAAACCAACCTCAGCGGCATCAATGCCTAGATCGACGAGGCTCAGCGTGGATACAGGTTTGGATTTTGCGGCCATGATGTCGCGAAACGTCGGGTAGTGGGGTTCGTTGATGGTGTCCCACACGCTGACCACAGCCGGCAGGCTGGCTTGAATAGTTTGGTATCCGGTCTCGGTTTGTCGCTGGATGGTGCCGACGCGCTCCCCCGTCGAGTCAGCATCAGCGATCGTAAGTTTCCGTGCGCCAGTGAGCGCGGCAATGTCGAGCCGTTGCGCCAACATTGCTGGAATAACGCACAGCTGTCCATCGGTCGACTCAGCGCCACAGAGCACGAGATCCCACTGCAGGGTCCCAAGTGCTGCGGCTAGCACTTCAGACGTTTTCACCGCACAGCTACCCGCCAGTGCCATGTCCGTGACATGCACCGCAGCGTCGGCGCCCATCTGCAACGCTTTGCGGATAGACGTCACAGCTTGTTCGGGGCCCATCGTCAGCAAAGTGACTGTGCCGCCGTGCTCGCCTTTTAACCGCAGCGCTTCCTCGATGGCGTATTCGTCCATCTCGTTGACGACTGAGTCACTGGCCTCTCGGTCGACTGTGAAATCAGATTCCCGCAGCACACGATCGGCGCCAGAGTCGGGTACCTGCTTAACTAAAACGACGAGGTCGAGTGGCTTTCCCATCGGCTACACGCCCTTTCTTGTACCTGAGGAACCAGCCGGCCCTATGCTACCTGCGAGTAACCAATCGGCGTGTCAAGCTCCGGGGCAGGTTCAGCGGCAGTTTGGACTAGTTCACCTTCGGCGTATAGCCACTCAGACAACCGCCCGCGAAGCTGCTGATGGGTCGGCATAGAGCTTAATGCGCCTGGGCTTTCCGCAGCCAATCCGCCGGCAGCGCACGCGCCGCGGATCGCGGTGGAGGGTTCGTATCCGGCCGCTTGATGCAGCGCGAGCGTAGCGACGAACGCATCTCCGGCGCCGACGGAGTCTTGCACGGCAACCGGAAGGCTGGGGTGGTGATTCAGCTGCCCCGCGTACCAGTACGAACAACCTGCGACTCCTCGGGTGACACAGACAAGGTGGATACCGTGACGACGCGCGAAGGCGCTCATACACGCAGATTGGTCCTGCGATTGTTTCGAATATCCAAAAAGGGTGTGAGCCTCCCGCTCATTCACTACCAGCGAAATCACCCCAGTAAAACTGGCATCCACTATCTCGATTGCGGGTCGACATGGGGCGGCGTTCAATACAACTTTTTTATGGTATTTATTGGCCACTTTCAACACAGAGTCAATCGCCATTAGCGAAAGCTCGAACGTCAAAATAATTACATCGGCTTCAGCGATCAGCGCTTCTGATTCCTGAACCTGCTGGACGGAAACCTGCAGTTCCTCAGCGATACTCCAAGTGATTGATTTTTGGCCGAGCTGACCATTAAACACCAAACACACTGGAGTCGCCAATGTTGATTTAACGCAAATGCCTTGAGTATCGACGTTGTTAGACCGCAAGTGCTCCACAACATCTACGCCTATCGCATCCCCGCCTATGGCCCCGACTGCCGAAACTTGAGCGCCCATTCGGGCGAGGGCGACCGCCTGATTCGCAGCCTTACCACCGGGATTGATCGCGATGGATTGCGCACGAACATCGTCATCCCACGAGGGTAAGATCGCGGTTTCAATAACGCAATCAGCTACATAACTGCCGAATACGACGCACCGAATATCAGCAAAAGACCGTAGCTCAGTCATGCGGGTACTCCCAGGCGCGACCAATACCGCGATACTCTGCGACTGGAATCGGCTCGACACCTGGGGCCATACGGTCGGTGTACAGCTTTCCTTCCAGATGATCGATCTCATGCGACACCAGCCGAGCAATCGAATTCTCAAACACCGTAATGCGCTTTTCTCCATGCAAATTGGTGTGCTCTACATGAATTCTCAACGGACGCGGCACTTCGCCGCGAACGTCAAAGAAACTCAAACAACCTTCATACTGCTCGTCGGACTCAGCAGATTCCTCGACAACGCGCGGGTTAAGTAGTGTGATGACTTCGCCCTCTCGAGTGATCACAACTGCGGCAGCTCGGTCAATACCTATCTGGGGCGCGGCGATGCCCATGCCTTTACTGAAATCATGAAGGCGTTGTATCTTTTCCGTCGCTGCAAGAAGCTGTGTGATGCAATGCTGCGCATCCTCGTGCTCTACC
>JBBSOC010000063.1:0-12913 GCA_038260095.1 Mycobacteriales bacterium
AGAGGCAATCACAGTTAAATGCTACCCGTGAAACTACAGTTTTACTGTAGTTTCACGGGTAGCAAAGCCTCCAAACTTAAGTTTTTCTTAAGTTTTCTGCGAAGTTTTCGACACCACATCGACGACGTTCAGTAAGAGCCTGCCGACTCTGAGCCCATAACGTTTCGCGAGTTCGGTCTGTAGTGCGGCGGGAAGCGCGATGCTGATTGCTGGTATGACGCTGCCGTATTCAACCGCGATCGACAGCTCTACCTCGAGTGGGCCGGCAATGGGCGTGCCGGTGGAATCTCGGCGCGGTTTCACTCGGCAACCACGCGCTCGCACTGATGGAATCTGGTCCGCCACAGCTCTTAATACCGCCGCGATCTCGGTTTCGGCCAGCGGGTCGCCGGTCTGGGTCGGGATGAGTCGGCCTCGGCGCGGTTGCGCACGTGTATCACGGATAATCCGCCGAGCCAGGGTCGCCGGAGGTCGCGGCTGCTGCGTACGCATGGCGCGCAGTCCTGATTCCAGCCCAGTTGCACTCACATCCATGCCCGCATCGCCTCCGCAAGGTCAGTCCTAGCTCGGGCGAGTCTTCCGCGCACCACAGTTGGGCTCACCTTGAGCACCTCGGCAATCTCGGGATAGCTCATGTGGTGGAGCTCGCGCAGCACCCAGCATGCCCGCTGCCCAACGGTGAGGCTGTGCAGCGCGTTTCGCAGTGCGGCAAGAGCAGCTGCGCCTTCAGCATGCTGTTCGGGGGAGTGACTTTCCGGAGCAGTGGGGGTCTGTTGAAGATCAGTGACATTAACAGTGCGCTTTTGGGCTCGAGCCACATTCGCACAGCCATTAACCACAATGCGGTACATCCATGAGCTAAAAGAGGCGGCTCCTCGAAAGGTATTAATTCGACGCCACGCCGCAAGGAATGCCTCCTGCACCACATCGTCGGTGTCGTGCGCTGAACCCATGATGCGCAGCGCCAGGCGATAGGCATCGACGTGATGCCGCCGGACTAGTTCGGCAAAGGATTCGCTGTCGCCGTCACCTGCTCGCGCAACCAAGGTCACTTCATCCAGCTCGGCTACAGCGGCGCGGGCGGGAGTTGTGGGGCGAACCCGGCGTCGAGGCGCTAGCGGAGCCATTGCACACACTGCCGGCGCGCGAAGTGGCACGATCGCACCAGTCCTTTCACCGGGTGACGCAGCTATGTACATGATGGCAGAAATCTTCTTTAAGAGCGTGACACATGCCATGCGGGGCGCGTCTAACTATATAGCTGCACGCATGAGACGGATGTGCACGTTATGTACAGAGCATGAAAAGGATGAGTCTATGGCTGAGCGCATTTCACCAGCACGAACCACCAGCAAGAATTCCCAAGTAGCCAAGTCTCGCGAGGGGTCAAAAGGCGCTGAATCTCGGAGCACAAGTGTCGTGTCCGCGGCTTCGACTCGCAGCATAACCGAGCCAGGACGCACCGATCTCGTTGCCGACCTTGCCGCGGGAAAGGGCCGAACCAGCATTGCTGACGTAGTGGTAGCAAAAATCGCTGGCATGGCCGCGCGGGAGATTCCGGGTATTCACGAGCTTGGTGGAGGTGCCGCTCGCGCATTTCGTGCCATTCGTGAACGAGTTCCAGGCGCCGGCCGAGCTAGCGTTGCGCAAGGCGTGTCGGTAGAGGTCGGCGAACGTCAAGCCGCGATTGATCTAGTGCTGGTCATCGAATACGGCGTTTCCATCTCTGACGTTGCTCAGGCGGCTCGCGAGAACATCATCGATGCGGTGGAACGGATGACGGGCCTTGAGGTTGCCGAGGTCAACATTGCTATCGATGACATTCATCTTCCAGAGCTCGACGAAGACGACCACGATGACGGACCCCGCTCCAGCGGGCGCACACTCGAATAGACTCCCCGCCGATAGTTATGAATGAGCGTGCAGGGCGCCAAGCATTTCGCGAATTTGTCCGAGCTCATCACCCCGACCGAGGTGGTGATCCCGAGGTGTTTATTGCTGGTTTGGCACAGTTTCGGGAGCTAGCTGCTACCCATAACACCGACACCGCTAGCGAGTTAGCTCAGCTGCGAGAGTGCGGCACGGGTTATTCAACGCTGTACAAACGGCGAGGTGTGTTTCATCAGCTTTGGGCCGACGCGTTTGCTGCCCTGTGGGGCAGGATCGAAACCCGTCCATCTCGGGTTAAATAGCTCGGTGATTGCTGTCGGGGCTAACGCAGTAACGACATGGTCGGTTCATAGTAGCGATGCACTAAGTAAGGAGACGTTGTGAAGAGGTCAACCATCGGACTGGGCATTGGCATGGCGTTGGGATTCGCGGCAGCGTTCGGTGGTTTCAGCGCCTTCTTGCTAGTCGCCGGGCTGGGCGCTATAGGCCTACTCGCCGGAAAGGCACTCGATGGTGAGCTTGATCTGAGTGAACTGCTGTCCTTCCGGGGGAGGCGATGACCCAGGTGCGTTCGACGGAAACGGTGGCACGTCCCGGCGAACGAGGGCGCACGAGCATCTCCGAACGAGTGCTGCGCAAGATAGCTACCTATGACGCCGCGCGGCAGCCTGGTGTGCACAGCGTGGGGAAGGTGCGCGCCAAGAAACGCGATCGCCGGGTGCGAGTCGAGATGAACCTCACGTTGGTGTATCCAGCACCAGCGGCGGCTACTGCCTATCACGTGCGGGAGCGTGTCATCGAGCAGCTCCGGCGATTCACCGGCTATGCGGTTACGGCTGTGGATGTGGTGGTTTCCTATGAGCTCCCATAGCGCAGGTGGGGTTGCCTCACCGCGACGCTGGTCGACGCGAGCGCTGCCCGTGTGTCTTATAGCGATGCTGTTTCTCCTTGTCAGTGTGCTATTGCTGGTTGATGTAGTGCACCGCGTCCTGAGCGCACAGCACAGCTCATGGTTGCTGAGCCAGGCAGGCGTGCTGGATTGGCTTGCCGAACAGAGGTGGGATGCAGCAGCGACTCTGGTCGCAGCTGGATCATTCATAGCCTGCGGGGCGGGAGTGACGTTGCTCGCGTTACTGCCGGGTAACCGGAAACTACTCCCGATGCGTTCTTCCGACAAGCTCATTGTGGGGTATGTGTCGGCCTCCAGCGCTCGGCAAGCTTTGCTGACGTCCGCGCTGCATGCCGGTCACGTAGTCTCTGCCCGAGTGCGGCTGTCTCGGCGCAGGGCCACAGTTGTGATTCGCTCGGCTGCTAGCGAGCGTGCCGAATACGATGCGATGCTGAGCCGGGTCGAGGCTGCCGTGCAACGACGGTTCGAGAGCTTCGGGCTGACACAGCCGAGGCGCGTGAAGTTCAGGGTGAAAAAACGTCGGGAGCGGCCCATACCTGCTGTTCACACTCCACCGATTGAGGCCCCCGAGCGGGGAGTGGCTGAGCCGGAGCCCCTCGGCGATAAGGCCAGGAGCTTGGAATGAGGCTGCTGAATCGCTTGAGTGTCCTGCTGTTCGGTCTCGCGTTGAGTGCAGCCGGTGCCGTGGTGCTCGCTCATCGCATGAGTCTTTGGGGTCAGTCCGGCGACGTTCTACTGCCCAGTGATGCTCTGCTCGAGCTGCGAGCAAACCGCTGGGCGATCCCGTTGGTAGCCGTCGCAGCAACCATGGTTGCGGTGTGGGCTGCATGGCTGCTGCTGGCCAATATCACTCCGCGTTCTGGGTTGTTGCGGGTTTCTCGCCACGCCGAGGGGGGTACTCAGATTCGCAGCTCATCACTGTTGAAAACGTTGCGGGAAGACGTGCGTGCTGAGCTGGAACTGAGTGAAGTCAGCGCGAGCATCGCTGGGCGGGCGGGTCGACCGCAGGTCAGTCTGTGGGTGACGCTCAACCCGACGGATTCTCCAAGCGAGGTTCTACATTCTATCGCAGGTGGTCCAGTATCGCGGCTTCGCGCGGCAACGGGTGATCCCGAACTTCGTGTTTCCGTACAGCTTCGGTATTCCGTCATATTGCTGCTACGAACTCACTGCCATCAGAATCGCCAAACTGAACGCCAGCGTTGAAGCACCGCACAGGCAGCCGGCAGCTAGTGGAGCTAGCAGTATGCGGGCGTGCAACGCAGGACACTAGCCTAAAGATATGACCAGCCCTGCAGAGCTTTACTCCCAAGCTCGCAATCGCCGCGCTTACCCGGTGCTCGCGGAGTTCGCTAGCGCCGCCGCGTTTCCGCTTGATGATTTTCAACGGGAGGCATGCCAGGCCTTGGAATCGGGCTCAAGTGTGCTGGTCTGTGCCCCCACGGGGGCTGGGAAAACTATTGTCGGAGAATTCGCGATTCAGCTCGGCCGCCATCAGCAGCGTAAATGCTTCTACACCACACCCATCAAGGCGCTGTCCAACCAGAAGTACCACGATCTCGTTCGAGTGTACGGCTCCGAACAGGTAGGTCTGCTGACCGGGGACAATTCCATCAACGGTGATGCGCCAATCGTAGTGATGACTACTGAAGTACTCCGCAACATGCTGTATGTAGGCTCGCAGGCGCTACTGGGTCTGGGATACGTCGTGATGGATGAAGTGCACTACCTGGCCGACCGATTCCGCGGTGCGGTGTGGGAAGAGGTCATCATCCACCTGCCGGAATCAGTCGTTTTAGTGTCCTTGTCGGCCACGGTGAGTAACGCTGAAGAGTTTGGCGACTGGCTCGTAACTGTGCGGGGCGCAACCCAGGTTGTGGTCTCCGAGCATCGTCCGGTCCCGTTGTGGCAGCACATGCTGGTAGGTAAACGCCTGTTTGACCTGTTTGCCGCGCCCGATGACAGCTCAGAGCGTTCGCTGGCGACTAAGGTCAATCCACAGCTGTTGCGGCACACTGTCGAGGCGCTGCGTCGGGTATCTACGACCAGCTACCCCCGATCTGGGTCGCGGCATCGGCATCACCAAGGTCGCGGTGGACCGCAGCATCGGGTCCGCGCTAATGGCATTCCGAATCGGGCCGACGTGATCGCACGCCTAGATAGGGAAGGCTTACTACCTACGATCACCTTCATCTTCAGTCGAGTCGGTTGTGATGCGGCGGTACGGCAGTGCGTGCGCTCCGAGCTACGACTTACTGACGAGGCCGGCCGAGCAGAGATTGCGCGCATCGCGGCTGAGCGCACCAGCAAGCTCGGCGCCGAAGATTTACAGGCGCTGGGCTACTGGGAATGGCGTGATGGGCTGATGCGGGGGTTTGCCGCGCACCATGCGGGAATGCTTCCCGTATTCAAAGAGGTGGTGGAGGAACTCTTCGTCGCAGGTTTGGTTAAGGCGGTTTTCGCCACCGAGACTCTCGCTCTCGGTATTAACATGCCAGCGCGCAGTGTAGTGCTGGAGCGGCTAGTGAAGTTCAATGGTGAGCAGCACGCCGACATCAGCGCAGGTGAATATACGCAGCTCACCGGAAGGGCAGGCCGCCGCGGCATCGACGTCGATGGCCATGCTGTCGTTCTGTGGTCGCCGGAGATAGATCCGCGTAGTGTGGCGGGTTTGGCGTCCACGCGTACCTACCCGTTGGTGTCGAGTTTTAAGCCCTCCTACAACATGGCCGTGAATCTGGTCGCCACTATCGGCACTAGCGCGGCACGGGCACTACTGGAAACCTCCTTCGCTCAGTTTCAAACCGACAAATCTGTGGTGGGCCTAGCGCGCCAGATTCGCCGTAACACCGAAGCCATCGCTGGTTACACCGGAGCTATGCACTGCGACCGTGGCGACTTTGCCGAGTATGCGCAGCTGGGGGAGGCGATTAAGCAGCGAGAGAAGTCTTTGTCCCGAGACTCTACAGCGCAGCGCAACGCACGGCTTACGACATCGCTGGAGCAGCTACGGATAGGCGATGTCATCGGAGTGCCAGGCGGCCGGCGGGCTGGTTTGGCCGTAGTACTCGAGGCAGGTACCGAGCCTTTGCGCGAACCGCGGCCGCTAGTACTCACCGAGGATCGTTGGGCGGGCCGGCTTTCGTTGGCTGACTTCACCGATCGTGGCGGTGTTGACGTCACCGCGATCTGCCGGGTCACAGTCCCGCATGGTTTCAACCATCGGTCACCACAGCAGCGCCGAGATCTAGCGGCGTCCTTGCGTACCGCAGCACGCGGCCTCGACCGCGTACCTCAAAAATCCGGACGTGCTCGATCACGAAAGCCCGCCGCCGATGACGCCGAGCTAGCGCGCCTGCGAGCAGCACTGCGCAGCCACGCATGCCACAGCTGCCCACAACGAGACGAGCATGCGAGCTGGGCTTGGCGCCGTGCTCAACTCCAGGCAGACACCGACAAACTCCAGCTGCGGGTCAGTCACCGTACGAGCTCTCTGGGCCGAGAGTTTGACCAGGTGCGCGCGATCCTGCATGCGCGCGGTTATCTGAAGGACAGCTCCCATCACCCCGCGAACAATGACCTGGAATCGTCGGGGTCCGGTGAGTCCAGCCAGGTCACGGTCACCAATGCGGGACGGCAGCTCAGTAGAATCTGGAGCGAATCGGACTTACTGGTTGCCGAATGTCTCCGGCTTGGCGTGTGGGACGCACTCGACGCGGCTGAACTAGCCGCAGCCGTCTCGGCGTTGCTGTATGAACCTCGAGGCTCCGATGTGACACCTATCCCCGTGCCTTCAGGGCGCCTGTCTGTGGCCTTGGAGCGTACGGCCAAGCTTTGGGGTGAGCTCAACGAGACAGAATCTGAGCGCGGTCTCAGCCTCACCAAACAGCCTGACGTTGGCTTCGTTCGTCCGATTCTGCGTTGGGCGCGCGGCGAATCGCTGCAACGGGTTCTGCAGGCGAATACAGAAGGCAGATGGCGCGCGGAGTCCCCGAACGCTGAGCTTGCGGCCGGAGACTTCGTCCGGTGGGCGCGTCAGGTTGTTGACCTGTTAGAGCAGGTGTGGGCAGTTGCCCCGGGGCGCAGCGCACTACGAGACACTGCCTCGGCCGCACTGGCTGCGGTGCGGCGTGGCGTATTAGCCGGGCGCACCGATGTGAACGCCAGCATAGATGTCGCCGACGATGAGTAGAGCTCGAGCTGAAATCTAGCCGGCGCCGCGCAGCAAAATCTGACCACCGGTATCTGAGCTGTGGATAACGGGAGCGGTGGTTGACGTTGAGCAGATAGTGTGCTGGGTATGAGTTTTTTGGGGCCGGGTGTGCAGTTCAAGTTGCCGCGTTCGAAGGCCAGTTGGCGGCAGGCCTGGTGGTGGCGCGAGCGGCTTCCGGTGGTGCTGTGTGTGGTGGCGTTGGTGTTGGCGGTGGGTGTGGTGTGGGCGTTGCATGAGCATTCGGCGAATAAGCATTCTGGTGTGTTTGATGGGGGGTCGGATACGCCGGCGTCGGGTTCGCTTGATGGGTCGGGTCGGCCGCGTGAGCAGCCACCGGTACTTCCGGATAAAGTGCGGGAGTTTTCTCTTGCGGGTATTGAGGCCACGATCCGGTTCGAGATCGACGCGTTCAATTACGCCCAGCGCACCGGCGACCTAGACCCGGTCCAAAAGGTGTACGACACACCCACCTGCAAGTTCTGCAAGCTTTCAGTGGAACGGCTTTCAGCGGTTCTGGTTAACGGCACCCATTTTGTGGATGGCGAATACACGATAACGGCGGTTGAAGCGGTTACGAGCATAGGTAGAGATGGGGAACGTATTGGCAACGCTATCGTCACTGAAACGCAGCCTAAAGAAGCGAAACTGATCGACGGAAACGGCAAAGAACTCAAGAATAGGCCGCCTAATTCTGAAGCGAAGATTCCTTACTCGCTCAGCTTCGCCGCCGGTCATTGGGTCATTCAAGAGGAGCTACCGGGGGAGAAGCAGTGAATCGTCGACTGATTGCAATGGGGTTGTGCTGTTTGCTCTGGGTTGTAACTCCAGTTGGGGCAGTTCGCGCAAACGATGCACCACCGGTGGGCGTCACTGGATCAATCGAGGGTCGAACTACGATGCATATCGATGCGAAGCGGCCGGGTGTTCCTGGTCATGCGTCTTCTGGGCGTGTGGCTGCTCCGGATGAGCCGCCAAGGGAGCGGGTGACGGTGCGTCCGACGTGCACGGTCAACAATAACGATCCCAACGCTGCCCGGTACATATCCAACTGCGTACCCGACAAATGTGTTAACGGAAAAGATCAATACATTCAGATCACCGATGACCTACAGAAAGGCCGTTCCTCCCTCGATATCTTGTGCGGTATCCGCAAAAATGATCCGGGTGTGTTGGCGGTATCGGAGTTTTATCGGGCTTCTCCGCGGGTGTCTGTGCCGTTGACGGCGCCGGCGACCACCACGTTGGCGAACTTCCCCAACATTTTCTGGAGCGACGTCGCCCCCTACGAGCAGCCGACATCGATCACGGTGGCCAATGTACGGTTGAGGCTGGTACCAGCACGATATGTGTGGGACTTCGGTGACAGCGAAACAATGATCACTACCGATGCTGGTAAACCTTATGACCCCCAGCTAGTCAAAACCACCCAAGACGCCTTAAAGAACTACACCCACCTGCACCGCTACACCCACCTGGGTACCTTCGACCTGAAACTCACCATAGTGTTCAACGGCCAATATTCGATCAACGGCGGTGCCTGGACCGACATCACCGGATCAGTACAAGCCACCAGCCCCACACACCCCCTCACCGTCAAACAAGCCCGCGGACAACTCATCAACGGGGACAAAAACTAGGCGGTTAGACCAATAGTTTTCTGGTTCAACCGCGGGAGCGCATCGTGTATGTGACCGAGGAAGTACGCAAGGCGGCGAGAACGCCGACAGGGAGCTTATCGGCACACTCTACACTCTAAAGATGTGATTACTGCCCATAAGCTCGAACTGCGCGCGGGCGCGCGAATTCTACTGAGTGATACGACGCTGCGCGTGCAAGCTGGGGAGCGAATTGGGCTGGTCGGTCGGAATGGGGCCGGTAAAACGACCACCATGAAAGTGCTGTCTGGCGAGACAGTTCCACATGCGGGGAACGTTGAACGATCCGGACCGGTGGGGTATCTTCCGCAGGATCCTCGCACGGGGGATCTAGATATGCACGCCCGTGATCGAGTGCTTTCGGCTCGTGGGTTAGATGTGCTGCTTGCCGAGATGGAGAAGCTGCAAGTCGCCATGGATGAGGCGGCAACGGACGCGCAGCGTGAACGTCTGGTCGACAAGTACAGTCAACGTGAGGACCACTTCGCCACCCAAGGTGGTTACGCCGCCGAGAGCGAAGCCGCCCGCATCTGCTCCAACCTGGGCCTGCCAGATCGGGTACTCGGGCAACCGCTGCGTACATTGTCAGGTGGCCAACGACGCCGCATTGAGCTGGCGCGCATTTTGTTCGGCGCACCCGCCGATACCGCGGGCGCAAGTGGCGGAGGCACGCTGCTGCTCGATGAACCCACTAACCACTTAGATGCCGATTCGATTGCCTGGCTGCGGGATTACCTCGCCCGATATCGGGGCGGGATGATCATCATCTCCCACGACGTAGATCTGCTCGACGCTGTGGTGAATAAAGTGTGGTACCTCGATGCAAACCGTGCGGTAGTCGACATTTATGCCATGAATTGGCAGACCTATCTGGCCCAGCGCGAAACCGATGAGCGGCGCCGCAAGCGCGAACGAGCAAATGCGGAGAAGAAGATATCGGCCTTAACTACTCAAGCCGACAAGATGCGAGCCAAAGCCACCAAAGCGAAGGCGGCCCAAGACATGCTCCGGCGGGCCGATCGGCTAGCCAGCAGTTTGGAGTCGGAGCGGGTTGGAGACAAGGCCGCAAAGGTGCGGTTCCCCACGCCGGCGTCGTGTGGTCGGACGCCGTTAACTGCTCAGGGTCTAAGTAAGTCTTACGGTTCCTTGGAGGTGTTCACCGACGTCGATTTGGCTGTGGACCGAGGGTCGCGAGTAGTGATCGTGGGTCTCAACGGTGCGGGCAAGACCACGTTGCTGCGTATCTTGGCGCGACAGGCCAAACCGGATACGGGGGAGGTGCTGGCCGGGCACGGCTTGGTTTTAGGCTATTACGCGCAAGAGCACGAGACGCTGGATACCGCCGCCACCGTGGTGCAGACCATGCAAGACGCGGCGCCGGCGTCTAACGACGGTGAACTACGCCGCATTCTGGGCGCGTTTCTGTTCAGCGGTGAAGCAGTGCACCAGCAAGTCGGCACCCTGTCGGGCGGAGAAAAAACCCGGCTCGCGCTAGCCAGTCTGGTGTGTTCGGGTGCCAACGTTTTACTTCTGGACGAGCCGACAAACAACCTCGATCCGACGAGTCGAGGCCAAGTGTTGGACGCGATTGATCGATATCCCGGCGCGATCGTGCTGGTTACGCACGACCCAGGCGCGGTTAAAGCGCTGCGGCCAGAGAAGGTGATTGTGCTGCCCGACGGTGTCGAAGACGCCTGGAGCGACGAATTCGCCGATCTGGTGCAGCTGGCCTAGAGCGCGAGATATGCGCAATATCCCACGGAAGTTGAGATAGCAAAGCGGGGCACCCGAGCTGCACTACTCTCCTCCTAAGTGGGCATTTTCTTCCCAGAGTCCGGCCCCTGCTGGTTTCGCGGTCATTCGCACTGGGCTACACAGCTCCGCCGTGGGCGGCTTACCCTGCGTAACCTAAAGAGGATAGGCTTGCCTTAGTAAGGCTTACTTCTCGGTGAGCCGCATGCACTGCCCAGCGTGTCCCAGAGCGCTGGATACCCGGTAGGAACTGATTGTGACACTTATTGCCGAACACGCCGTTAAGCAAGTACGGCACGAACTGACGTATCGCCAAGTCAGCGTTGCTGCTGTTCGCGTGCTCACTCCACGAATGCGCCGCGTTACGCTGCGAGGCGAGCAACTCGACGGTTTTAATAGCCCAGCTTTTGACGACCACGTAAAACTATTTTTTCCGCAAACAGGGCAGCGACATCCTGTGTTGCCAATAGCTGGACCAGATGGCCCTATGCCTCCCGCTAGCGGGACAGCATCGCCCTCGCGTAGCTACACGCCGTATCGCGTAGACCCTTATGCCCAGACATTGGACATCGACATGGTGGTGCACGGCGATGGCATCGCTAGCAGCTGGGTGCGGCGAGTGCAGCCGGGAGACGTTGTAGGTATTGGTGGCCCCCGGCGTTCATTCCTTGTGCCTGAAGACGTGCGATGGCAACTGATGGTGGGGGATGAGACGGCAATCCCGGCTATTTCTCGACGACTTGCGCAGCTTCCCTCACATGTGGAGGTCACAGCGATCCTTGAGGTGGCAGATCCTGTTGAGCAGCGGACGCTGACCAGCAGCCTGTGCAGTGAAGCGCAGCTGCGGCTTATCTGGCTGTCTCGAGATGGTGCGGCAGCCGGAACCACTTGTGCGTTACAGAGGGCAGTGCGGGAGATCGAAATCCCGCCGAGCTCTCGATACGTCTGGGGAGCGGGGGAGTCTCGCCAAATGCGGGCAATCCGTAGCTACTTGCGGTATGACCGCAATATTGGGCCCGAATCGATGCGTGTGACCGGATACTGGACGCTTGGCGTGGCCAACCACGTTGAATGATACGTGTGCTAAAAGCTGGTTGAAAGCTGGTATGGAAGCGCACGCGGAACTCGAGACAGCATCACCCAACCCCGACTGTCAAATCGAGAATGTCCATTGAACAGTACCCGGTCGATACGCCGCCTATGGGTTTTTCTATCCGAAGGTAGAAAAACCCATCTCGAATTCCATATCGAGACAGATGGAAAGACCTCTGGCATCCTGACACGCTCAACACGTCCCTCTTCCGAAACGGAGACAGTTGAATGAGGATCGTGTTATGCGTGGCGGCGGTAGTGCTCATCGCCGTGATCGTTACCTTTGTGGTGCGGCGTCGACGGAGGCGAACATGAAGTCGGTAGCTGCACTAAGCGACCCGGATCGGGTAATTTCCTCTACTGGAGATCATCCGATTAGTCCCGGTACCACTGAGTCCGGTCCTACCACAGAATCTGGTCCTGAACGACGTGGGCTTGCCTGGGTGATCGGTTCGTTCGTGCTGTGTCCTTGCCATCTGCCATTGACCTTGGGGTTGCTGAGCGTTGTGGCCGGCGGAACCGCGTTTGGCGCGTTGTTACACGAGCACATCGTGTTGGCTGGAGTTGTGATCACGACTGTGTGGGTATTCGGTTTGTGGCGCGGATTGAGACTGCTGCGCCAACCTGCGGCGTGTGCCATTTCAGAGACCCGCTGGCGTAGCGGTGAGGTAATACGGAACTTTTTCGGTTTGGCGCCTCACCGTTCGGATGCGGTTCAGCATCAGTTTGAACAGGACAGATAGGAAGCAGTCAGTCGATGGATGCGGGCATCGTGACCACTGGATGTGTGATCGCGGCGATCGTAGCACTGCTACAGTGGCGCCATGCGCTGGTCATAGGGGGTATAGCGCTACTAATGCTGGCGTTCCTGGCCACAAAAACGGCCACATTCGCCGGTGGAGTAGCGACAACTAGTCCCTTATCGATAGCCTGTGTGTTCTTGCTCGTGGTGCTATTGCGTCGGCTGTGGCAAGAGCGGCGGCAGGCGCTGCGCCTGTTGCAGGCCGAACGCAACACTCGACTAGCTGACCAACGAGCTGCGGCGATCGTTGAACGCGCCCGCATTGCGCGGGATCTTCATGATGGTCTAACTCATCATTTGTCCGGATTACTGCTGCACGTACAAACCGCACGGGCGTTGGTCGAGGACCGCGACCTGGCTGCGGCATGTCAGCGACTGGACTCCTCAGTGGAGTTGGCTCGACGTAGCCTAGTTGAAGCCCGCGACGTCATCGAGGTGATGCGCAGTGAGCCGAAGGACCTAGTGGTTCCACGCATTAGTTCCTTGAATATGGTGAACTGGTCTGCATCTGTGGCTGTGGAGGTCGAAGGTGTGGACTGTGGAACCGTTGGTGTTGAACCGGGAAGAACGCGAGGAGTTGGAGCGCCGTGTGCGAGCCC
>JBBSOC010000064.1:0-12141 GCA_038260095.1 Mycobacteriales bacterium
CCGGAATCGCCGAATACATCGAAGTGTTCTACAATCGGCAACGACTCCACTCACGCCTCGGCTACCAAACACCACAACACATCGAAAACGAATACCGAAAAAACATAAAATAACCTGTCCGGAAAACTAAATACCCCTCATTTGGTACGAGGACGTTCTGGTGGTCATTGGCACTGCTGATCGCCGTGATCGCGCTGCTTTTGGTTGAGCACCGTCGTGTCCGTGGGGCTCACGCTGACGCCGTAGTGCCTCAACACAACCACACGATGTGGCGAGTCACCTCGGCGCTGCTGTGTGTGGCTCTGCTGGGTTTAGCTGCGGTCACGGTTACTTACGTGATTCTGACCGGCCATTCCGGTGCGGAGATGGTCTGGGTGAATTAGAACCTTGCAGGCCGTGGCTTTGCTAGATTTGATATTCTGACTGGAACGCCGGCATGATGACGGAAATTCGTGACATGCGACGCTCTGCAGCGCAGACGCTAGCCGCTGCCTTCCATGAGTTGGAAGACGAGCACCCAGACGACGTGACGTTACGTGACGCGTGGCATGAGCGATTGGCCAACGTTCCAGTCGCTTGTTAGCTTTCGGACGCAGCCGGCGCTTGGCCCTCAGGCGCGCTACTCGACTGCGCGACTTGACCGCTGCGGGTTCGCCGCCGTCGTCGGCTTCGATCCTGTCGTGCCTCGCCGGCTCGGACTTCCTCGGGGCTGCCTACCGGTCGGGCACTGCTTGCATGGGTGCGGGCCCGACCACCGCGGTTTCCTCGTCGTTCCGGCCGGTCTTGGTCCTTACGGGGCTGTTCGATGTCCTCGACGACCTCTGCCGCCAAGCCAGCACGGACACGATCCCGGCGCGGGAGCACTCCGGTGATCGCGGTAGAAATTTTCAAGTCCTTGTACAAGTGCGCGGAAGTGGAGTATGTCTCGGTGGGTTCGGCGAAAGGCAGGCCGAGCGCGGTATTGATGAGCTGCCACCGGTACAGCTCATCCCAGTCCACAAACGTCACCGCTGTACCACTCGCTCCGGCGCGACCGGTTCGACCAATCCGGTGCACGTAGTTTTTCTCATCATCGGGGCACTGGTAGTTGATCACGTGAGTGACACCGCTGACATCGATGCCCCGGGCGGCCACATCGGTGGCCACCAACACGTCAACCTTACCGGATCGGAAAGCGCGCAAACCTTGCTCACGTGCGCCTTGGCCGAGGTCACCATGGATCGCGGCGGCGGAAAAGCCTCGGGTAGCCAGCTCGTCGCTGACCTTCTGAGCGGTACGTTTTGTGCGGCAGAACACCATGGTGAGTCCGCGGTCGTCCGCCTGCAAAATCCGCGTCAATACCTCAATTTTGTCCATCGGGTGCGCGCGGTACACGTGCTGATCAGTGGCCGGCACCGTGTGACTTTCGCCAGCGCTTTCGGCTCGAATGTGCACTGGCTTATGCATGAAACGCCGCGCCAACGCCACAATCGGGCCGGGCATGGTGGCGCTGAACAGCATAGTTTGACGAGCTCGTCCGGCGGCGCGATCAGCATCATCAGGCAGCATCGTCAAGATGCGCTCGATGTCGGGTAGGAAGCCAAGGTCTAGCATCTCGTCGGCTTCATCCAGTACCAAAATGCCGATCTCGCTGAGTTTGAGGTGCCCCTGCCCGGCCATATCCATCAGTCTTCCAGGCGTGCCGATGACTACATCTGCACCACGGCCCAAACCTTCTATCTGCGGCTCATATGCACGTCCGCCGTACACCGACTGCACGCGGATCCCCTTGGCGGCTCCGGCAGTTGCGATATCGCGGGTGACCTGCACACATAACTCGCGGGTAGGTACGATCACTAGCGCCTGGGGAATACCGTTTGCGCCCTCGGAGGTTGACATGATCCGCTGCAAAAGCGGAATCCCAAAGCCCAGCGTTTTCCCTGTACCGGTTCGAGCCTGACCGATTAGGTCGCTGCCAGCCAAAGCGATAGGTAGGGTCATTTCTTGGATCGCGAATGCTCGGGTGATACCGACCGCATTCAGGGCACTCACGATGGGCTCGCATACGCCAAGTTCGGCAAAGAGCGGTGCTTGTTCGGAGACCGGCGCCCGGGCGGCAAGCTCTGCGGCTGCCGGCTCAATTGGATCGAGGGCGGGCAAAGGCTCCGCTGTAAGTGAGGCGCCTATGAGGTGTTGCGGTGCTTTACTCAGGGCTAAAAGCCTTTCAGCTGCCCATAAAGGGACTTAGCGTAGTGCCACATTGTTAGCGGCTAGAAGCTACG
Organism: Mycobacteriales bacterium; assembly: GCA_038260095.1. GTDB lineage: Bacteria > Actinomycetota > Actinomycetes > Mycobacteriales > QHCE01 > QHCE01. The sequence goes on from JBBSOC010000064.1 coordinate 2,262, forward strand.
AAGTGGGCCGATGGTCAGTAGCTCACATCTATAGTGTAGCCGACCCATTTACCGGATAGAGCGCCACCACGCTTTTCTGGCTTTTCTTATGTCTCTTGCGGTTGGAATGCATATCGGATTTATTGTGGCGGCAGGTGACGGTTCGGGTGTGAGCCCCATCGCGTGGCCCCGGCGACGATCGCGACCAGCACTGCCGAGATTCCCACCGCGATCGCCCACCTCACCACGCCATGCAGATCGGCCTTTTGCGCGAGGAAGCTCCCGCCTATCGTGCCAAGGATGCCCAGCAAGACAGTGAACAAGAACCCAATGGGCTGGTATCCCGGCACCACGAGGCGAGCGACCGCGCCGATGACCGCACCAACGACCAACAGGCTGCAGATATCTATGAACATATTTTACTCAACATCGAAGTCAGGCACGTGCGTGTTGTCGCACATGAGTTTAGAAAGGCAGCTGGGGAACCCAATTAGCTGTAGCCAGGAGGCACCGAATTTCAGGAGGCACCGAATTTCAGGAGGCACTGAAGCCCACACGACGCGTCTGGGATTCGGCAATTTCTACGTACGCCAGTTTATCGGTCGGTACGACAACCCGACGTCCACGCTCATCGAGCAGGGTCAGCAGACCGGACTTGGCGACAAAAGCGTCGGCCACAGCCTTCTCGACCTCTTCGGGGCTTTGCTCGCTCTCTAGCACCAACTCGCGTGGCGCGAACTGGACGCCGATTTTGACCTCCACGTGTTTCTCCTCTATCGATGGCGGCTGATTATTGCAAGGCTAGCGGTAGCCTTGCAGTGCGTAGGGATTGGTCATGAGACCCGGATCAGAGCATGCCAAGCTGTATAGCCGTGACGAACACAATCGTTTTGGCGCAAACCCCGGCCGCTGATCGGCTGCTCACCTGTAATAGCTTTGCGCTCTTGCTGGGCATGCAGCTTGACCAGCAAATCCCTATGGAGCGCGCCTTTGCCGCACCGTACGAACTGGCGCGGCGTCTGAATGCCGCTGGCAGATTAAGCGATCTGAACCAGCTGAGTGCCGCCCTGATAGCGGATATGTCTGTGGATGATGTGGTCGAAATTTTTAGTGCTAGGCCCGCACTGCATCGCTTTCCAAAGGCGATGGCTCAGCGAGCGCATCAGCTCAGCACATTGGTGTGTGAGCGCTACGGTGGTCAGGCGGGGCGGCTGTGGCGCGAAGCGGCTACAGGAGGTTCACTGCTGGCTCGCCTGCGTGAGCTACCAGGTTTCGGCGACGGTAAGGCGCGAATCTTTCTGGCATTACTTGCTAAACAACGTGGAGTACAGCCGCCCGGTTGGCAAGAGGCATGTGCTCCCTATGGAGACATGGGCGCGACTATCTCTGTGGCCGACATCACCGATGGAGCCACGTTGCAACAGGTACGCGAGCATAAGCGAGCCACCAAGCAGGCTAGGCGCGCCGACGAGTAGTAAGGCGCCCCCGCTGTGCTAGGAGCATACTGGCTAGCGTGACTGTGTTACGTCGATCGAATCCGGTATCGATCACCGATGCTCCCGAGAACCCCGAGGCGGAGTTTCGCCGCCGCCGTCTGCGCTATGTGGCGATGATGGTGCTGCGGATAGTCTGCCTGGTACTTGCGGCTGTGCTGTTCAGCGTTGACGTTCCTTATGCTCAATGGTGGGCGGCGTTGTGCATCGTGGGGATGGTGGGCTTACCATGGGCCGCCGTGCTGATCGCCAATGACCGGCCACCGCTTCGGCGTTCGGAGCGCTCTACCGTTGTCGCCACTGAGAAAAAATCTTTGGATTCGGTACAGCGACCCTTGCTCTAATCACAGCGCTTTGCGACTAGAATGTACATAGCTCAGACTTAAGTAATCCAAACCCCATAAGCCGTATCGAACAAGGTGAGGTCAGATCTGTGAGCACGCAAGTGCTGGAGCGCCCGGAGGCTCAAGAGAAGGAGTCAGATACGGGCCCGGAGATGTTTCATTATGTCCGCAAGGAAAAGATCGCCGAAAGTGCCGTGATGGGCAACTTTGTGGTTGCGCTGTGTGGTGAGAAGTTTCCGGTGACTAAGTCCCCGAAGCCTGGTTCGCCGGTGTGCCCGGCGTGCAAGGAGATTTTCGACCAGCTGCCAGCTGGGCAGTGAGCGCTCCTGCAGGCTTGAGTTCGGCAACAATTTCCGCGCCTGTCTTACGGAGTTGGCAACGCAAGGCTTTGGCGCAGTACTTGGCAGAGCAGCCACGTGATTTTCTCGCCGTTGCTACGCCGGGTGCGGGTAAGACCACGTTCGCGCTGCGCGTTGCTGCCGAGCTGCTGGCTGAGCGGGTAGTCGCCACGGTTACGGTCGTCACGCCGACTGATCACTTGAAGACTCAGTGGGCTCGTGTGGCCGCTCGGATGGGTCTACAGCTGGACCCTACGTTCCGAAACGTTGAGGGCGCTACATCGCCGGATTTCTCCGGAATTGTGGTGACCTACGCTCAGGTGGGTGCCGACCCGGCCGTGCACCGACGACGCACGCTGGCGCGCCCCACGCTGGTCATTCTGGACGAACTACATCACGCCGGAGATTCGCGCAGTTGGGGCGATGGCACTCGCATTGCCTTTGAAGATGCCACACGCCGGCTTGCGCTTACCGGAACACCGTTTCGCAGCGACACCAACCCCATCCCGTTTGTGCGGTATGAGCGGGAGGGTTCTGGTCTCACTCGTTCTCGCGCCGATTCGGTCTACGGCTACGCCGACGCGCTGGCAGACGGTGTTGTGCGACCGGTGTTGTTCTTGGCCTATTCGGGTCAGATGCGCTGGCGGACCAGCGCGGGGGAGGAGCTTTCAGCACGGTTGGGTGAGCCGCTTACCACCGACGCCACCAACCATGCGTGGCGAACCGCACTAGATCCACGCGGGGATTGGATGCGCCAAGTTCTGCGGTCAGCAGATGCCAGGCTCAGCGTTCTGCGTGGCGCAGGCATGCCCGACGCGGCGGGGCTGGTGATCGCGACTGACCGTGCGCATGCCCGCGCTTACGCCGGACTCTTGGCGGATCTTACCGGGCATTCGCCGGTCGTCGTGCTATCTGATGATGCGGGTGCCAGTTCGAAAATCACCGAGTTCGCTGAATCAGACCGCCGCTGGTTGGTAGCGGTTCGGATGGTGAGTGAAGGTGTCGATATACCTCGCTTAGCGGTGGGGGTATATGCCACCAGCGTGCAAACTCCGCTGTATTTCGCGCAGGCAGTCGGCCGCTTCGTTCGGATGCGCACTGCTGGTGAAACGGCCAGTGTGTTTCTGCCGAGTGTGCCGCAGCTGCTGGAGCTGGCCGCGGCACTGGAAGTAGAGCGCGATCATGTGCTAGAGCGCCCCGCCCGTGAGGAGCTTTTCGATGAGGCGCTGTTAGCAGCCGCGAATGCCGAACAGAACGAACCCGATGAGTTAGAGCAATTTATGGCGCTGGAGGCTTCGGCGCAGCTTGATCAACTCATTTATGATGGTGCATCATTTGGCACGGCCGCCGCGGCCGGGACTCAGGACGAGCAGGAGTACCTCGGACTTCCTGGGCTGCTAACGCCGGATCAGGTTTCGCTGCTGCTGTCTAAGCGTCAGCGCGAACAGCTAGCCGCAGCAAGTAAGCAGACTTCGCCAGGAGCGTTGCCGGCGGGGGTGCCGCCGGCGAACAATGATGCGCCACAGTCGTCGCTATTTGAGCAGCGGTCGAAGCTTCGACGGCAGCTCAACGCTCTCGTTGGCGCCGCGCATCATCGCACGGGTAGGCCGCATGGTTCGATCCACGCCCAGCTGCGGGCTGAATGCGGCGGTCCACCGAGCCCGCAAGCCACTATTGAGCAGCTCACCCAGCGCATCGTCGCGATCCGGTCCTGGTAGTGAGTCGATCAACAGGGGTGGCTCGAGCCCCTGGAGTAAGTATATCCCTTGCCTGGAGATAAACCTTATGGCACCATAAATGTATGGTGCGTACTACTGTATTCCTATCTGAGCGGCATCGCCAGGTGATCAAGCAATTGGCTCGCAGACGTGGATCCACCGAAGCCGAGGTAATCCGGTCAGCGATTGACAGAGAGCTCGCGGATCTAACCCACAGCCGAGACGCCATGCCGGTGCTGCATAGCGGTAGCCCAGTTTTAAACGATGAGGAAGCCCTAGCGCAAGAGGGCTTCGGCTGTGCTGATCTGTGACACGGGGGGTTTGCTCGCCTGGATAGACGGGGATCACCCTCATCACCACAAGGTTCGTTCTCTGCTGAGCGCAACCGAGGCAATGACAAGCCCGCTGATACTCGCCGAGTTCGACTATTTGCTACGTGCGCGATTTTCTCCGGAGCAGGCGAGGACTGTGCTTGATGCGTTTTTCGCCAGCGGTGTCGAGGTGGTAAATCTAGCCCAGACTGCACTTATCAAAGCTTTGCAAGTAGATCGGTTATATGCCGACCTCAATATTGGTCTTGCAGATGCAAGTCTGGTGATCTTGGCTGAAGACTATGCGACAACGAAGCTATTGACCCTTGACGAGCGCCACTTTCGCGCCATCACACCGCTGCAGGGGGGTAGCTTTGTGCTCTTCCCGATCGACGCCGCGTAGTGCTTGTGACGGCATGTTGAGCCGATCGTTCCTAATTCAGTCGATGAGTAGTTAAGAATTCTAGTCAAAAGACTGAATTAGTCCAGCGACTCATCAATTGATGAGTAATTCCACGTCGCCGGGCTCGATAGCGTGCGGCGTGAGTAGGATCACTTAAGCGTGCGTGTCGCGTTACGGCGACTTCGCGCAGCGTTGAGTCAGCCTTATAACGATCTATTTAGTAGGAGAAACTGTGTCCGCACCCCGTGCCGAAGCTGTGTCCACCATCGTCATGGTGCGCGCCGGCACGACAGCCGCGACCGCGGTCGATGAAACGGATGCCCCACGCACCGGGCCGGACGCGGTGATCGTGGTACGTGAGTGTGAGGCCGGCCAGTTGCACGACCTAGCTTGGTCGCCGCGGACCGATACTGAAGTGGAGTTGGTTGCGGCCAGTTCCCCGGATGGCCGTGTCGTACTGCGGCATTCTTGCGCACATGTGGCGGCGCAAGCGGTGCAGCAGTTGTTCCCAGGCACACTGCTGGGTATTGGGCCCCCAGTGGAGCACGGCTTCTATTACGATTTCTTGCCTGAGCGGCCGTTCACTCCGGACGATTTTAAGCTCATCGAACAGCGCATGACCCAGATCATCAAGGCTGGGCAGCTATTTTCGCGCCGAATCACCACTGTTGACGACGCACGCAAAGAGCTCGCCCACGAGCGTTTCAAGCTGGAGCTGGTCGAACTCAAGTCCGCCGTTGAAGACGCCGAGTCCGCCGCCGAGGGCGCGTCGGTGGAGGTTGGAAGCGGCGAGCTGACCATGTACGATAACCTCGACGCCCAATCCGGAGATCGAATCTGGACCGATCTATGCCGCGGCCCGCACCTACCCACCACACGAATGATCCCGGCGTTCAAACTGATGCGGACCGCCGCGGCCTATTGGCGCGGCAACGAACATAATCCGCAACTCCAGCGGATATACGGCACGGCCTGGGAGAGTAAAGAGGCGCTCAAAGCTCACCTCCAGCTGCTGGAGGAGGCCGCCAAGCGCGATCATCGCAAGCTTGGCGCAGAGCTAGATCTGTTTAGCTTTCCCGAAGAAATCGGGTCGGGTCTGGCGGTGTTCCACCCCAAAGGCGGCATCATTCGGCGGGAGCTGGAAGGCTACTCTCGGCAGCGTCATCAGGAATCGGGGTATGAGTTCGTCAACTCGCCCCATATCACCAAGTCGAATCTGTTCGAGACTTCCGGACACCTGGGTTGGTACGCCGACAGCATGTATCCGCCCATGGAGATGGAGGGCACGAACTACTACCTCAAACCGATGAACTGCCCGTTCCACAACCTGATCTTCAAGGCGCGGGGGCGGTCGTATCGGGAGCTGCCGCTGCGGCTGTTCGAGTTCGGTACGGTGTACCGCTACGAGAAATCCGGTGTGGTACACGGTCTGACCCGGGTGCGCGGCATGACTCAGGATGACGCGCACATCTACTGCACTAAAGATCAGCTGGCGACCGAGCTCAAAAGCCTGCTCAGTTTCGTCATCGACCTGCTCCGAGACTACGGCCTCGATGACTTCTACCTGGAGTTGTCCACCCGGGACGACTCGGAGAAGTTCATCGGCGAGTCTGCTGCATGGGAAGAGGCGACGGAGGCACTTCGTCAGGCCGCGACTGACTCCGGCCTGGCTCTGGTGCCCGATCCCGGAGGTGCCGCTTTCTATGGGCCCAAGATCTCGGTGCAGGCCAAGGACGCGATCGGGCGTACGTGGCAGATGTCGACTATTCAGGTCGACTTCAACCTGCCGCAGCGGTTCGAGCTGGAGTACCAGGCCGCCGACGGCAGCCGGCAGCAGCCGGTGATGATTCACCGCGCGCTGTTTGGATCGATCGAGCGGTTCTTCGGGGTGCTCACCGAGCACTACGCTGGCGCGTTTCCGGCCTGGCTTGCGCCCGTGCAGGTGGTGGGTATCCCGATCGCGGACAGTCACACGCCGTACCTGGAGGAGTTCGTCGCGCAGCTGCGCGAGCATGGCATCCGGGCTGAGGTGGATGCCAGCGACGAACGGATGCAAAAGAAGATCCGGAACGCGCAGAAGCAGAAGGTGCCGTTCATGGTGATCGCCGGCGACGATGACGTTGCCGCGGGTGCGGTGTCCTTTAGATACCGGGATGGCTCGCAGCGCAACCAGGTTCCGATCGCCGACGCTGTCGCGCACGTGCTCGAGGTGGTGCGCAGCCGCGTCAACACGGGACCGTCCGCGCAGTGAGCCCGCCTGGCATAGTGCTCGACGAGCAGGACGGTGAGAACGATCCCGCCGCTCTACTCGCCGACGCCGGCATCGGAGATGACATCCAGCGACTGTGGACGCCGCACCGCATGGTCTATCTGCAGGGTGAAGGCAAACCGCGAGGCGATTCCGAGTGTCCGTTCTGCCGAATCCCGAAGCTGGACGACGAGCAGGGATTGGTGGTGGCCCGCGGCGAGCTGGTGTACGCGGTGCTCAACTTGTATCCGTATGCGGCCGGTCATCTCCTGATCTGCCCGTACCGTCATATTGCCTCCTACACAGACCTCACTCACGCCGAGGTTGCCGAGTTCGGGGCGTTCACCCAGGTTGCGATGCGTACGCTGCGAGCTAGCGCTGGCTGTCACGGCTTCAATGTGGGAATGAACCAAGGGGCGGTTGCTGGTGCCGGCATTGCCGCGCATTTGCATCAACATGTCGTGCCGCGCTGGGGCGGAGACAGCAACTTCATGCCTATCGTCGGCCGGACCAAGGTGTTGGCAGAGTTACTTGGTGATACCCGTGAGCGGTTAGCGACGGCGTGGCGGTAGAGATGCGTAGGCGTATAGCTCTGGGCTTATCTGGAAAGTTTCTTGATATGTACGTCTATTTGACGTACGTTGAATGTGAAAGGAGACAATGATGGCCGAGACCACGAAAACGGACCAACGAACGCGGGCTGAACGACTTGGCTTTCGTGTCGACGAATCAACAAAAGCCCTGATTGAGCGCGCCGCCTATCTAGAGAGGCGCAAACTCACAGATTTCTGCATGGCTGCGCTGACCGATGCGGCGCGACGAACGATTGCGGAGTATGAAACCCTTGCTTTATCGGATCGCGACCGTTTCGTCTTCTTCGACACGCTGGTCAATCTGCCCGCACCCAGTGAGCGGCTTCAGCGTGCCTTTGCCGAACATAAACGTCAGGTCGGCTTGTGAATGACCGCAGAAGAGAGTACCTGCGGTTTAGGCTTCTAGATCGAGAGCATGACCGCGCTGGATTCACCTGCGGCGTGGCTAGCCTCGACCATTATATGAAAACGCAGGCGGGGCAGGATGTACGGCGCAAAGCGAATGCGGTGTTCGTCATGAGCGATGCGGGCGTACCCGATCGCATCCTTGGCTATTACACTTTGTGTGCAACGGGACTTCCGCAAGGCGAGGTTCCCGAGGCCGCGCGCAGGCATATTCCGCGTTATCCGCTAGTGAGCGCAACGTTGATTGGCCGGCTGGCTGTGTCAAAAGATCAACAAGGCAATGGATTGGGTGCGGTGCTCCTGGCGGACGCGCTGCAACGTGCGTCGCTCTCCGCGGACGCGGTCGGCTCTTCGATGATCGTAGTGGATGCGATTGACGAGAAGGCAGCCGACTTCTACGCGGCCCATGGCTTCGTGCGTCTTCCCGAAAGCCAGCGGCTTATCTTGCCGATGCGCCTGGTTACGGGAATAGTGGAAGGACGGAACAACGGCTGACCGGGAAAACTAAATACCCCTCAGGTAGCCCCCTCACCTCACCAGCACTGTTGCTACCACGCTAAGACACCGCCGTGCTACTTCTCGGGCGATTGCCCGCCATGATGGGCGTGACGGGACTGGAGTCATGATGACTGAGTTGTTGGCTGAACGAGATGTGCTTCCGCTATATGGGCAAGTGATTGTCCAGGACGTCGGAACCGTCGATATTCCGGACTGGCAGACGGGCGAAGAGCGCGCCGTCGCCAGTGAGCATGCCGTACTGATTGCGACGCGCCCGGATCATCTTGGCAAGGTTCGGATTCAAGTGCTCCGAGGAAATGCTCACAATCTAGGATTCCGTGTGTTCCACGGCGAGCTGTCAGTGTCGTCTGGACGATTGACGGTAGGTAGCGTTCTAGCCGGGCAGGTGGTTGAAGTCGGAGCAGGGCGCCAAGGCGACGTCCCCGTTGAGGTCTTCGTCGATCCAGCCGATCTCCCTGAACGTGTCACGGTTGTCCTGGAGAACAATCTCGCCGGGAGAGAGCCTGCTTAAGAGCTATACCAGTAATAAGGTGGGTTAATCCACCATGCCACGTGGTACTAGCCAGCGGGTAGCCTGTTCAGTGACGCTAGAGATGGTCTCGAAGTCAGCGTCGTAGTGGATGAGGATCGCTTGATGTATTTCAGCGCAGGCGGCAATGAGCAGATCGGCTATACCGGCGCCGCGATGTGAACCGCTTTTAGTGAGTTGACGTTGCACATCGCGGGCTCGCTGTGATACTGAAGATGCGATCGGCAGCGTCACATACGCCTTGCGTCGGGCCGTCCATATCCGCTCGTACTCGGTAACGTTACGGGCGCTGTAGCCTACCTCAAGGTCTACCACGTCACAGGTGGCAAAAGCGGCTTCTGCATCGAGAGCTAAAAAAGCATCCTGAGCCGCTACAGACTGTTCGACTCTTGCTAGAGCTGACTTGTCGACCTAGAAACAATGCTGAAGCCGTCAACGCCAGGCACCAGACATGATTTCGGGGTTGCTTAAGTCGGGCGAGCCGAGACTATCTAATAAAAGCTGGCGTCGTTTTTGCTGACGGCGAGCCGTCTCAATAGAAGCGTTGAGTGCTGCATGAATTGTCGCCTTCTTGGTTTTTGTGCCTAGCACGACCGCGGCTGTTTTTACCAAATCAACGTCGAGGTCGATCACTGTCTTCACGGCAACCTCCGAACTTGAGTGTATATGTTGAGTATATATACGGTATACATCGTCTTCGCCATAGGCATTTGCCAGTTGCGCCAGCACGGTCAGCAGTTGATTGTGGTCTTCAACGTGAGTTACGTATTGACGTTAATGCTGCCCGCTTCGGCCCGGCTTGGCGCTGAGTTGTATCAGCCGGGTAGGGTCGCGGCGTGCTATCCGAGCTTGCGCGTGATCAGGTGAACAGAGCGATGCGACCGCTTGCGGTCAGACTAGCTCGCATTGGAGTGACGCCCAATATGGTGACCGTGGCGGGCACTGTAGGCATTGTTGTGGTGTGTTGCACTTTGATCCCGTGGGGCTACGCTTTTTGGGC
>JBBSOC010000065.1:0-11914 GCA_038260095.1 Mycobacteriales bacterium
CGCTCTCGGTGACGGGAGCGGCTTGGTAAACCCCGCTCGGAGCAAGGTCATAAGAGTCGCCATTGGCGGCTTGCGCGGATGTTTGAGGGCGGCCCGCCTGAGTTCGCGGGTAGACCGCATGAGCTCGCTGGCAACAGCGAGTCTAGATGGATGATCGCCGGCCGCGGCAGTGCCGTAAGGCGCCGCGGTGTCACAGAATCCGGCTTACAGGCCAACTCATCCGCTCTACCCTCCCACACCCGCGTCGGGGGAGTGGGGCATCAGCGCTGACCAGCCACAACGGTCTCAGTGGTTCTTCGGAGTTCTCAGCACTTCCCGACGTCCCACGGCCCAAACGCGGCCCAGAGATTGATCGGGCCGGGTGATCACAGCGGTCACGCAAGGTCGGGGCGTGCTGTCGCCGATGTTCGGGGTTGTCGTCGGGGTCGTGACCTGCTTCGAACGCTTCAGCTGAGCTGCTCGGCCAGCGCGATGATGATGCCTTCGGGGCCGCGGACGTAGCAGAGCCGATAGCTGTCCTCGTACTGCTCCAGCTCGCCAATGAGTTCGGCGCCGTGGGCGCGCAGGCGGGCAAGGACGTCCTCGATGTCTTCGACGGCGAACATGATGCTACGTATGCCCAGCGTGTTCGCCGGTGCGTTCGGCTCAGCGCTGACCGCCGTCGGCGTGTTGAACTTCGTCAGCTCAAGCCGGCTGTGGCCGTCCGGAGTCCGCATCATTGCGACGTCGACTCGGACACCGTCGAGCCCGACGACGCGGTCCACCCAACGCCCCTCGACTGGTGCCTCGCCCTCCAGCTCCATACCAAGTTCAACAAAGAACGCGGTAGCAGCCGCGAGGTCGTCGACAACGACGCCGACGTGGTCCATCCGCTGGATCGTCATGCCGTCAAGCGTAGAGGACCCGGACGGTTCCAAGTTTTGGCGGCTCCACCGTCAGGCGGTACGTGCGATGCGCCGAGTGGTTGCGCACCTCTCGGTTAGGAAACCTGGTCGAGGTGGTGAATCTTCTTGCGGCGCGGGTTCCACGGCAGTTCAGGATCACCGCCGGCGGGGCTGAGCGTGTGGTGGCTGAGGATGCGGCGCTTGGCGTCCACCTCACGCAGGATTCGGGCTGGATCGTGCGGTGCTACATGTTGGGCGATGGTTGGAGGGAAACCAGAAAGACTCACTTGACAGAAGTCCACGCTGTCACTGCTAGCTACCCATTCGCCACATTCATCATTGCCATCGCAGTGGCGAGCAAGATCGTCTTCTTCCGCGAGACGGGCACGCAGAAAGTCTGCGAGGTCAATCGTCATAAGCCCATTTTATCTACGTGTCCAATGTCTTCACAATCATTTTTACGGGTAGAACTATGAGGGCTGAGCTCATCCGCCCTGCGACGCTAAGTGTGAAACGTCCGCTAGCAAGGGTGTGAAACGTCCGCTAGCAAGGGTGTGAAACGTCCGCTAGAGTTGAGCGCATGGAAGATCACCACGTGGTTTACGTCCCGCGGTTGGTTGATGCCGCTTTGGCTGAAACACTGGCAACGTTTCCAGCTGCTCTTTTACTTGGTCCCCGCGCCAGTGGTAAGACTACGAGTGCCCGCAGAATTGCGAGCAACATCGTTGAGCTGGACGACCCTACCCAAGCTGCGCCTTTTCATGCCGATCCGAGCGCTGCGCTGTTAGCGCGCCTACGTCGGCGAGACATCGATCGGTCCGGGCCGCTGCTTCTCGATGAGTGGCAAGCGGTTCCGGAGCTACTGGGCGCTGTGAAACGGGCGGTTGATCAGGGAGCTCAGCCGGGTAGCTTCCTACTCACCGGAAGTGTTCGAGCCGCTCTTACAGCAAGCTCCTGGGCGGGAACCGGTCGGGTCATTGAGGTGGACATGTATCCGATGACCGTTCTAGAGCTGCAAGGGAGGCAACGGCCCTGTACGGAATTCATCGAACAAACATTTGCCGGTAGGGCAGCCGATTTGGCACTTCCGCCTGAGCTCCCGAATATGGTCGACTATGTGGATTTGGCGATCGTCGGTGGGTACCCGCCGGTGGTGCGGCTCGACGCGCCCAAGCGCCGCGCCTGGCTGCGGAGCTATGCTGAGCAGCTTGTGTTACGCGATGCCCCTGAGCTAGGAGAGATTCGCGATCCGGCCGGGCTGCGCCGGCTGCTGCGGGCGATCGCTGAACACTCCGCCGGAATTGTGGCTGATACCGAACTGGCCGTGGCCGCGGACATTAACGTGAAGACGGTGCGGCGGCAGGAGCGCCTGCTGGAGGATCTTCGTATTGTCGAGCCCCTCGAACCCTGGCACAGCAACCGGATCGCTCGTCTAGTCAAAGCGCGTAAACGGTACATGATGGACCCTGGACTGGCCGCTGTTGTGCTGGGCATCGACGCAGCTGCCGTACTCTCTCATGGGGGCTTACTCGGAAGTATGCTCGACACATTCGTGATGGCGCAGCTCCGCCCACTGCTCGGTTTGAGTGCCCTTGGTGTTCGTGCTTACCATCTGCGCCAACAGGACGGTAAGCACGAAGTTGACATCGTGCTCGAGGCGTCGGACGGACGTCTCGTTGGTTTAGAGGTCAAGGCAACGGCGTCCCCATCCAAGGATGACGCCCGTCACCTTTGCTGGCTGCGAGACCAGCTTGGCGACCAGTTTGCGGCGGGAATCGTACTGAATACGGGGCGCTGGATTTTTCCCTTGGGTGAGCGCATCACCGCGGTGCCAATAGCGGCGCTCTGGGGTAGCTAAGCAGTTAACCTTGCGGCCGGTTGTCACGCCCAAAGAGACCACCAGCGCTCTCGGTAACGGGAGCGGTTCGGTAACCAGGCCGAGCAAGGCTATAAGGTCACGGAATCCGACTTACAGGCCACTTCGTTCGCTTCAAGCTCGTAAAATACAGGTAAGGCAAGCTCGCCAGTAGCTGTGCGAAAAGGCTTTAACCTTTAGGTAATGCGGCTGGCCCAGGTCACTGGACAACTGACCGAATGGATACGTTCCGCGGGAGTGCGAAATGAAGGGCACTGTAATTCGTCGGGTTACTCCGGCTGAGTGGGAGTCGTTGCGCACGGTACGGCTGGCCGCTTTACAGGAAGCTCCATTCGCTTTTGGTTCAACCTATGAGCGCGAGTCTGCTTTCACTGATACTGAGTGGCATTCGCGATTGGGTACCTCTGCCTGGTTTATCGCATGGTTGAATGATCAACCCGTGGGGCTCGCCGCCGGTTGGTTTCGCCCGGACACACCCGCTACCGAGCGAGAACTGCTTTCTATGTGGGTGCATCCTGCTCAACGCGGTACAGGTGTGGCGGCGGAACTCGTTACCGCGGCGAAAGCCTGGGCGAGAGACGACGGGGCAGAAGTGCTCACGCTATATGTCGTGGAGGGAAATGATCGTGGGCGCCAGTTCTACTCCAAGCTTGGTTTCGCTCCTACCGGCAGATGGCAGCCGCTTGTCAGCAACCTCGAAGTCAATACAGAAGAGCTCAGCTGCTTCCTAGCGCATCTTTAGGTGACCCGGCTCACCGTCCCCGGCTGTTGTGGCTTCTCGATCGAGGCAGAGCTGGGATATTGACTGCGCCGCTCGGTGTGAGGCAGGGGATATGCGGTCGAGGTCTCACGGGCTCGGTGTTGGTCACTCATGATACTGCCGATCGGCAGCTTTACCTGGCTTACTTCTGAGGCCATCTGTGGGAAGATACATATAGACCAGCCGGGTCTGGTGGCCATTGTGCCATCAGACCCGGCTGGTCTCGGCCGAAGGCTTCAGCAGACCCCTACGCCTTCATAACGCGAGTACATGCTATGTGCCTCGGTAAAACCTTGTCCTGGTGCAAGGGTTCTGCACTCACCATTGATGGTGTTATAAATGATTTGTACGGTTACAGGGTGACCACAGGTGGCGTTTACCACATCTACCGCCATATAGTCCAATGGGTGGTTTGGTCTATGGATGGGGCGCTCAACGCGAGTCACGCAACTGTCCGCGGCTGTATCAGTAGCCTGGGCCGGCGCAGAGAAACTGAGGACTCCCCCCCCCAGCACGGCTAGTGCTATCGCTGCTAATGCCGTCCTTGACTTTCTCATGATCGACTCCTCTGAAGATTTAATTAAGGTGCTTTTAGGTCGCTGACGTGTTGACGCTATCCGTGCGCTGCTGCTAAAAGCTAGCAAAACGTGCTAAAGCTAACCGAATGGCCTAGCAATGAGTAATCTTCCGGTTCAAAATCTACGGTCAGGGCTCCAGAAATAGACGCGCAACCTGCCTTGCGGCGATCAGGCGCTTCACTCGAAGCTGTGTTCCGTGCCGGGGAAGACGCCGCCTTTGACGTCTTCGGCGAAGCGCTGGGCCGCTGCGGATAGCGCTCCTCGCAGATCGCCGTACTGTTTGACGAAACGTGGTAGCTTCCCGCCGCGTAGCCCCGCCATGTCCTGCCACACCAACACCTGGGCGTCGCAGTCTGGCCCGGCGCCAATCCCGATGGTGGGCACCCGCAGCTTCTGCGTGATTCGCGCGGCCACCGCTGCCGGGACCATCTCCAACACCACAGCGAACGCTCCGGCCTCCTGTGCGGCTTGCGCGTCGGCCACAACCTGCTCGGCCGCATGATCGCGGCCCTGTACCCGATAGCCGCTCAGCACATGCTCTCGCTGCGGAGTGAACCCTACATGCCCCATCACCGGGATGCCTCCAGCGCTGAGTAGCTCGATCTGCGCCGCGTTGCTGATGCCGCCCTCGAGCTTGACCGCATGCACGCCGGCCTCTTTCATGAACCGCACGGCGGTGCTCCAGGCTTGCTCCGGACTGGCCTCGTAGGAGCCGAAAGGAAGGTCGGCGACCACTAGCGCCCGCCGAGTGGAACGCACGACCGAGCGGGCAAGCGGGATCAGCTCGTCGGTGGTGACTAGCAGGCTTGTCTCATTGCCGAACACATTGTTGGATGCCGAATCACCCACCAGCAGCACTGGAATACCAAGCTCGTCAAACAGCCCCGCGGTGTATTGGTCATAAGAAGTGAGCATGGGCCAGCGTTCACCGCGCTGCTTGGCTGCCTGGAGATCGGCGAGCCGAACGCGGCGGTGGTTTGGGCCGCCGTATAGCGACACCGCCTCCGGGCTGGACCCACGGATAGCGGCTTGGGACGCGGTGGATTGAGGTGCGGTAGTCATAACGATCTCCTGTGTTCCTTGAGGCCGGTTAGGTCCCCAGGTGGGATGGGCGATCGGGCTTTAAGCTGTCACTGCTGATTGTCGGTGTTGATCAGAGTATTAAGCAGTATGACAAAGTCTGAACCAGATGATTCATTGCCCTAACGATGTGGTGCGCGATAAAAATTTTTGCCACAAGTTCTCCTAACTTGGCAAAAAAGCACTGCTGCTGACCCTCGTTTCATCGTTTGGCTAATGGAAGACAATTGACGAACCGCTAGGTCAGCCCACGAAGCGGTTGGCGATGGGGAGCCGACGATCTCGGCCGAAGGCCTTAGTGCTGACCTTGGGTCCTGGCGGCGCTTGGCGCCGCTTATGCTCGGCGGCCTTGACCAGCCGCAGCACCGAATCCACGAGCTCCGAGTCGTAACCGGCGGCGACGATCTCCTCACGCCCGGCGTCGGAATCGACATATAATCGCAGGATCGCGTCGAGTACGTCATACGGTGGTAGCGCGTCACTGTCTAGCTGATCCAGGCTTAGCTCGGCTGACGGCGGCTTGACGATGCTGTTCTCCGGGATGGGGGGCTGCTCGCCCCGTTGTTCGGCGTAGGAGTTGCGCCACCGTGCAAGCTTCCAGACCATTGTTTTGTACACGTCCTTGAGCGGCGCGAACGCGCCTGCCGCGTCTCCGTACAGCGTGGAGTACCCCACGGCGAGCTCGCTCTTGTTTCCGGTGGACAACAGCAACTGTCCCTCGGAATTGGAGATACCCATCAGCAATACCGCGCGCAGGCGCGCCTGCACGTTCTGCGCCGCCAGGCCCCGCAGCGGCAGCTCATCGCCGAACGTCTTCATCAACGCGTTGATCGGAATCACTCGATAGTGCAGCCCGGTCCGTGCGGCGAGGTCAGCGGCGTCATCATAGGAATGCTGGGATGAGAAGGCACTGGGCAGCGCCACGCCGTGCACCTGTGACCCGCCTAAGGCGTCACAGGCGAGCGTCGCGCAGACCGCGGAGTCGATCCCGCCCGATACGCCCAGCACTACCGAATCAAAACCGTTTTTGCGTACGTAATCTCCTAAACCCAGTGCTAGCGTTTGCCACGTCTGTTGCTCAATGCTGAGCTCCTCGCGGATCAGCTCGGATGATCCTGTCGGAGCTGATTTTGCGGTGACTGGTTTGGGTCGCAGGGTGATCTGGCCGTGTTCAACTGTGAAGGTTGGCTGCCCGAGTAACTTGGTCGGCAACGCGGCATCCACCGAGTTGGGCTTTATTTCTTTCACTGGTAGATCTAGATCTACCGTTAGGAGATGGTCTTCATATGACGGAGCATGCGCGAGCACTCGGCCGTCTGGATGCACCACCATTGTGCTGCCGTCGAATACTAGCTCGTCTTGCCCACCGACGAGGTTCACATAGGCGACGATCGCGCCGGTATGCCGTGCCGCCTGCCGGCACGCCGCGATTCGGGCCGCATCCTTGCCGTACTCATAGGGTGAGGCGTTAATGCAGACCAGCACGTCGATGTCTTTGTCAGCATAGGCAGTCAGCGGCCCGCTTTCGTACCACACATCAGCGCAAACCAGCATGCCCAGCTTGGGGTCACGGCTGCTAGAGGTTCCATCCTTGCCCCCTTCGTTGGTCAGCGTGACTATCGACACTTGACTGCCCGGCACGAAGTGCCGGTCCTCATCGAACACTCCGTGGGTGGGGAGGTGATGCTTGTTCTGCTTAACCACAATCTGGCCACGATGCAACAGCACGGCCGTGTTGCGGCCGCCGACCGAGCTCCGTTGCCCCATGGCCTTCGGACGAACTGGTCCGTCAGCGTCGAGGGTACCCAGAATCAGGGCCACGTCATCGAGCTGGGAATCAACGAGGCGCTGTTGCAGTTGAACCAACGCGGCTGCGCTACTGGCCACGAACGCTTCCCGAAGCGCCAGATCTTCGATCGGATAGCCGGTCAGTGCCATCTCACCGACCGCTACTAGCTGCGCGCCCGCGTCACGCGCGGCCCGTACGGCTTGCAGGATCAACTCGGTATTCCCCTCGAAGTCGCCAACGGTCGGGTTGATCTGGGCCAGTGCCAGGCGAAGCTGTGCCATGGATGATACGTCCGCTTTCGGTCAAGTTATGTAGTAGTAGTTGCCGCATAGCAGCTCTGTCCTTGTTTCTACCACTGCCGTCGGCTCCACCACGGTGTTTCTTCGTTGCGCATGGTGGGTGTAACCGTGGCGAAACCAATTATCTCCAAAAGTGAGGCAGACTGTGCGTTATGGAGCCAATGGATCAGCCTATGGAACTGCACACCTCGGCCCAGTCGCAGCCTAGTCAGCTGGCCAAACAGCGCGAATTCGTACTGCGCACGCTGGAAGAACGCGACATTAGCTTCGTTCGGCTCTGGTTCACCGATGTGCTGGGCATACTCAAATCCGTCTCGGTAGCACCGGCCGAGCTTGATGACGCGTTTGAAGATGGCATCGGCTTTGATGGCTCGGCAATCGAAGGTTTTACCCGAGTCTACGAATCTGACATGGTCGCCGTTCCCGATCCGGCGACGTTTCAAGTCTTTCCGTTCGAAGGCGGTGGTGGAAGTGGCGGTGAGGTCGCCCGCATGTTCTGCGACCTGCAGCTGCCGGATGGCTCGCCGTCATGGGCCGATCCTCGGCATGTGCTGCGGCGTACGCTGGCCGCGGCGGCCGAGAAAGGCTTCACGTTCTATACCCACCCTGAGATTGAATTCTTTCTACTCAGCGATGTCCCCAGCGATGGATCGCCACCTACCCCGGTAGATGCCGGCGGATACTTCGATCACACCTCTCATGCGCTGGCACGCGACTTCCGCCGCGAGGCGGTGCTGGCACTGGAACAGATTGGCATTTCGGTGGAATTTAGCCACCACGAGTGCGCACCCGGTCAGCAAGAAATCGACCTACGCTACGCCGACGCCCTCACCACTGCTGACAACATCATGACGTTCCGGCACGTACTGCAGGAGCTAGCGATCAGCCACGGAGTGCGCGCCACGTTCATGCCCAAGCCATTCACCGATCAGCCCGGTAGCGGCATGCACACCCATCTGTCGTTGTTTGAGGGCGAGCAGAACGCGTTCTGTGATCTGGCCGATCCGATGGGTCTTTCGAAGCTGGGCCGCTCGTTCGTCGCGGGGCTGCTTACCCATGCTCGGGAATGGACCGCCGTCACCAACCAGTGGGTGAACTCCTACAAGCGCCTTTTCCCGCAACCGCTGCCGGGGCAGATCGCCGAAGCGCCGGCACACATCAGCTGGGGGCACCTCAACCGCTCGGCGCTGGTGCGAGTGCCCGCTTATGGTAAGCCGACGTCCGCGCGAGTCGAAGTGCGCTCCCCGGATCCGGCCTGCAATCCGTATCTGGCGTTTGCGATGCTGCTAGCTGCCGGGCTGCGCGGAATCGAGCAGGGCTACGAGCTCAACGCGGCCACCGAAGACGACGTTCGCGCACTCTCGGATGCAGAACGCAGCGCCGCCGGTTACGAGTCACTGCCGACAACCCTGGCCGAGGCGTTATCAGTGCTGGAATCCAGCGAGCTGGCGGCAAGCACGCTGGGCGAGCATGTGTTCGACTTCTTTCTCAAGAACAAGCGTGCCGAGTGGGACGCTTACCGCCGCCAAGTTACCCCATACGAGCGAGCGCTCTACCTGCCGCTGCTGTGACCATGCAGCTACAGCAGCTACAAAAGTCGCTTGCCAACACCGCGGATCCGCCGCTGGCGGAGCAGGCGCTGCGCCGTTTAGTCCAGGCGAGCGAACAGGCCGCCGGTGAAAACTCAGCTCGACTACGTGAGGAGCTGGCAACCTCCTCGCCGTTCCGAGAGCGGCTGCTCGCGGTGTTAGGTGCGTCGGTGGCGCTCGGAGATCACCTGGTGCAGCGGGCCGCATTGGGCGCGGCCGACTGGGAGGTGCTTGGGGCTGAGCAGCCGCAGACGCCGCCGCTGGGGCTTGTGCTTCCGACTACGTCCGCAGCGCAACTGCGCTGTGCGTACCGGCGGGAGTTGTTGCGCATCGCAGCCGCCGATTTGACAGGCCAGCTACCGATAATGTCGGTTGCCGCCCAGCTATCTGATCTAGCCGACGCCACGGTGAACGCCGCTATGCAGATGGCCGCTGAGCCTAATACCGAGCTTGCGGTGTTGGCGTTGGGGAAGTGCGGCGCGCGGGAGCTGAACTACGTCAGCGATGTTGACGTGCTTTTCCTCACCGAGCGGACTGAGCTGGCGGCGCGAGCCACGGCATGTGCTCGCCGCGTGATGCAGATATGTCACGAGGTGGCCTGGCGGATTGACCCCGGACTCCGGCCGGAGGGTCAGCAAGGACCCCTAGTGCGCACGCTGGATAGCTACGTAGCGTATTACCAGCGCTGGGCCGATAGCTGGGAGTTCCAGGCGCTATTGAAGGCCCGCTGGGTAGTCGGACCGCCTGCCGGCAGCCCGGTCGCGCAGGGATGGTCGGAGCAGATCACTCCTCTAGTGTGGCGTGCGGCGAGCCGACCAAACTTTGTCGCAGACGCACAGGCGATGCGCCGCCGAGTGGAGCAGCGGGTAAATAGCCATATCGGCCATATCGGTGTTGCCGCCTACTACGACATTAAACTTGGCCCCGGAGGGCTGCGCGATATTGAATTCGCGGTGCAGTTGCTACAGCTGGTGCACGGTCAGGGAGACCCAGCGTTGCGTTCCGCCGACACGGTTTCGGCGCTGTCCGCGCTCACCGACGGCGGCTATATCGGTCGTGATGATGGTGCGGCGCTGCACGACTCCTACTGTTTCCTGCGCATTGTGGAGCACAGGCTGCAGCTGAGATCACTGCGTCGCACACATCAACTGGTCGCCGATCCTGTGCAGTTGCGTTGGTTGGCTCGCTCTCTCGGGTATCACCGGTTAACCGGAGGCCAGCGTCCCGGCGATGCTGTCGAGCTATTCCTGACCGACTGGCGCCGGCACAGCGCACAGGTACGACAGCTGCACGAGAAGTTGTTCTACCGTCCGTTACTCACGGCGGTGGTGCGGCTGCCTAGCGACTCGGTGCGACTTACGCCAGATGCGGCACGGCATCGACTTGCCTCGCTGGGTTTTGCCGATCCGCCTGGGGCGCTTGCGCACGTCGCCGCGCTGAGTACGGGCGTGTCGCGTAGGGCAGCGATTCAACGTGCGCTGTTGCCGGTGATCCTCGCCGAGCTGGCGCAAGCCGCCGATCCCGATGCTGGTCTGTTGGCGTATCGCAGGGTCAGTGAACAACTGGGTCGCAGCCCATGGTTTCTGCGTTTGATGCGTGACGGTGGCGTGTTGGCGCTGCGACTAGCCAAGGTGCTGGGCCACAGCAAATACATCGCCAACCTGTTGGAGCGAGACGTGCACGGACTAAACTTGCTGGCCAGCGACGATGACCTAGTGCCACGAAGTCGAACCCAGTTGGTGGAGCTGTTAACGATCGCGACCAGACGAATGCTTTCTGAGCCCAGCCTGGCGCCCACTCCTGAGTCTGGCGCTGTACTGGGTCGTGCGATTGCCGCCCTACGGAGTAGGCGCCGGCATGAGCTGTTGCGCATTGCCTGCGCCGACGTGTGTGGTCTGCTTCCATTTACGAACGTGGGACCAGCGCTGAGCGATTTGACCGACGCTGTGCTCGGCGTAGCACTGGAAGCGGCGTTGGCCCAGATGGCCGCACAGCACGCCGGTGTACTTCCGATGCGGCTGGCTGTGATCGCGATGGGTCGATATGGCGGGCAGGAAAGCAGTTACGCCTCTGATGCCGACGTGCTGTTCGTGTACGAACCTCAGCCCGGTGTGGATGCCGGTGTCGCTAGCGCGGCCGCACAAGGCGTAGCCCGACAGTTGATACAGCTACTTGCCCAGCCTGGTCCGGATCCGGGGCTGGTTATCGATACCGATCTTCGTCCGGAAGGCCGCGGTGGGTCACTTGCGGCCAGCCTTGGCGCGTACGAACGGTATTACCAGACCCGTTCTCAGCTGTGGGAGAGCCAGGCGTTGCTGCGTGCCCGCTGGGTCGCCGGTGACGCGGCGGTGGGTGCGGCATTCATCGAGTTGATCGACCCGCTGCGGTACCCGAAGGCCGGACTGAACAACGACCAGCTGCGTGAGTTAAAACGGATGAAAGCACGGGTGGAGACCGAGCGGCTACCGCGAGGCGGCGACCCCTCGAGTCATCTCAAACTCGGTCGAGGCGCGCTGGTAGACGTGGAGTGGACCGTGCAGCTGATGCAGTTACGGCACGTCTACACCACGCCGGCGCTGCGCACACCTCGTACGCTGCAAGCCCTGCATGCGGAGCGCGGCGCTGGTCTGATTGATGAGGCAGACTGTGCTGCGCTGGAACGCGCCTGGCTGATGGTGTCGCGGCTGCGTGATGCTGTCACGCTGGTGCGGGGCAGCGCGGCCGATCAACTTCCTCGGACAGGCCGTGAGCTGTCGGGAGTGGTACGGCTAGCTTCCGACGGCGCGTCAGATGAGGTCGGCGTGTTCACTGATACTTATTTGCGAACCACCAGGCAGGCCCGTAAAGCTGTGGATAGACTGCTGGCCGGTTAGTAGTTAGCCGCCGTGTGGGGATGAACCCGTAACTTGATTTCGATGATGGACAGTTGGTGTAGTGGTGCTTGGAGGTCACTCGGGTAGTTACTCAGCTGGCCAAGCACTGCGCCGGGCCAACGCACGGACACTGGCTTGGGTAGATAACGCCTTTGTCGTGCGGTACCGAGTACCGATGGTGGTGAC
>JBBSOC010000066.1:0-11681 GCA_038260095.1 Mycobacteriales bacterium
CAAGTCTATGCCACGGCTGACAGCGCCTCAGCGCAGAGGCTCAGCTCCCGGCCCA
The DNA here is from genome assembly GCA_038260095.1 of Mycobacteriales bacterium. Lineage (GTDB taxonomy): Bacteria > Actinomycetota > Actinomycetes > Mycobacteriales > QHCE01 > QHCE01. The sequence continues at coordinate 56 of JBBSOC010000066.1, forward strand.
CCAAAAACTCCAGCAGTGGCCAAAATTGGATTCGCAGACAGCATTTTACGCCATTGGAAACCTCACCGTTTGCCCAAGCGACAGCTTTCAGGCCGACCAGCGCTCTCGAACCGAACCGGCGAAGTCGCGCATTTCGCGGTGCACGTCGTATTTCGCCGGATTGGGATACCGAATGTGGTGACGCAGGTAACGGTGGTAGCCGACCACGGTTGCGCCGTAAATGGTGGCTGTCTGGACGTGAGCAATCTCGCGGTCGTGCAGCTCACGCACTGATTGGTAGCCCTGGAGAAAAGACCGCAGGCGATCATTGTCGAGCTCCCCGGCTATCCGGGTAAGTCCGACGACGGCGAAACCAATATCAAGCACCGCGATATCGGTCGAGGCGGTTTCCCAGTCAAGAATCGCGATACCACCATGTGGCGTAGTGATCAAATTTTCCGCGAAGTAGTCACCGTGAATTACGCAGAGCGGTTCGTCGAGCTCGAGCAGCCCCTGGGCCTCGTCCAAACCATCCCTGACCCATGAGGCGAAGTTCACGTCGGCAAAACTCGCGAGATGCTCACTGGCATTCGTCAGTCGACGTGGGCCGCGTGGGAGCCAGTCAAGCGCCGGTAGCGCATGCACTCGAGCCAAAGCCGCACCCGCGGCGGCGAGGTGCTCGATGGGCAAGATGTCGTGGCATGAGCCCTCAACGAAGCGCTTAACCATGACCTGATGGTCGTCGAAACGCTCGATCAGCTTCCCACGGATACTCTCGACTGGACCACTTGTTGCAATGCCATGCGCATCCAAGTGCCGCAAGAGGCGTGCGAGCATCTGCGGCGGACGGTTAATAGCGTTGTCCAGCAGCGTTAATACAAACCGTTCGTTGCCGACGCTCGTCACTACATAGCTGGTGTTTGCGGCGCCCGCTTCAATCTGTGATGACTGCTGATCGTCGATGCCGAAGAGAGCACACACCTGTTGACGTTGGGGCTCGGTTAGCTCGCCGTACCGTGCCATATCCCCTTTGTCCTTTTTAATCTTGAATTAACTCTGAAGCTTGATATGAGTTGTTGGGCTGCGGGTTGTCGGGCTCTGCACACCGATCGATGAGCCGGCAATCCATGCGGCAGCGAGGGCAACGAGCCCACCGAAAACCAGCGCCGAACGGGCGCCGTAATACTCGGCTATCCAACCCATAATCGGACCACCAACAGCGGTAGACCCCATAAATGCTGACGCCCATAGCGCCATGACGCGGCCCTGGAATTGCTCGTCGACGCTAAGTTGTAGCGCGGAGCTACTGAAGGCCACAAACGCACTGTAGGCGCCGCCCATCAGCAAGACCGCGACGAACGATACTTCAATCGTAGGCGAGAGGCCGACAGCGATGGTGGTCACACCGAAAGCCACGGTGGCTAGTGCGAGCTGTGCGCGCCTGACACTGTGATGCCGAGCGACGAGAAGACCTCCGGCAACCGAACCCACACTCATCACCATCATCATCGCCGCGTAGCCGGAGCTGTCTCGACCAAAGACGTCCTTGACAAGTATCGGCAGCGTGACCCAGAACTCGTATGTGAACGTGCCGACCAGTGCCATAACGATAAGCCCCCTACGGACATCTGGAGTAGACGACGCATACCGAAAGCCGATTCGTAACGAACGACCGTTTGAACGCGCGGCATTTGATGGTCCACGGCTACCGGCCATCAAGGCAAGCGCACCGAGAACCACCAAAAAAGAAACCGCATTGAAGAAAAAACACAGCGGAATACCCCAGATGACAATGATTACTCCAGCGATCCCTGGGCCGGCAATGCGAGCAACCCCCATAAGAACGTTGTTGAGAGCGACCGCATTAAGCAGGAACTTGGACCCCACCATTTCTTGAATAAACGCTTGGCGCGTTGGATTATCTACGGCATTGATGGCGCCCAGCGCAAGCGCCAAGGCGCACACTTCCCATACCGAAGCTCGGCCCATTGCCACAATGATCCAGAGTGTCGTCGCCACGGAGAACGCCAGCGCTTGCGTGACCACCAGTATGTAACGTTTGGGAAAGCGATCAATGAGCGAGCCGAGTAGGGGAGAAAATATAAGTAGCGGCAGGTACTGCGCCGCGGTCACTATACCGAGCATCGTTCCACTGCTCGTCAACTGGAGAATCAGCCAGCCGATGGCGACAGTCTGTGCGTTATTCCCCGTAATCGAGCAGATTTGGCCGAAGAAATAAAGCCGAAAATCGCGAATTCCGAGTGAGCGAAACGCACCGCGACCAGCTGCCAACGTCAACCGCGAATTGGAGGCGATGGGCTGCGTCACATTCCTATTGTCAGTCGCTCCTGCCATTGCGAACGCGTGTGTGCACATACCGGTGGGTTTCATTGGCGTACCCATAAAGGGTCTGCCCACGGTGGAGTATTCAGCGCTCATGCGACGCGGCGCAAGCAGTGTGGTCTCGAGCTTTATCCACCGCTTGAAGGAGAACGTGCGGTAACGAGGGCTAGAAGTTGGGCTAGTCTGAAGTCATGCGAACGGTGCCTCTGGACGAGGCCAAGAACAAGCTCTCGGCTTTGGTCGACGAGACTAAGGCCACCCACGATACGCTGTACTGGCTGTCCAAGCCCGGTATCCGCGAATCCATCGCCGAGACCGAGCAGGAGTACGCCACCGGCACAACGATCGACGGCGAAGGCCTGCGTGCCGAGTTCGGTCTTCCGTCGCGGTGACTGACACCGGCCCAGACAGCGATCAGCTCGCCTAATTTGAGAGAGAACCAGCGGGATGGGGCACCTATCTTGTACGTCTATGCCACGGCCGACAGCGCCTCAGTGTAGAGGCTCAGATCCCGGCCCACTGGAATCTCGTTCACTCCTCGCCAACGCACAATGCCGCTAACGTCGATAGCGAAGGTGCCTCTTCGGGCTACGCCTTTGTTGTCGTCAAATACGCCGTAGTCGCGGGCAACCTTCCCGTGCGGCCAAAAGTCTGACAGCAGCGGAAACTCGAACTTCTCCTGCTCAGCCCAGACCCGATGGACGAAAACCGAATCAACACTGACGGTAAGTAGCTGCGCCACACTTCCAATCTCGGCGGCTACCCTCGGCAGATCGTCCCGCAGGGCACAGAGTTCACCAGAACAAATACCGCTGAACGCAAGCGGATAAAAAACCAGTAGGACCGGCTTGCTGCCTCGAAAAGACGAAAGCGTCACCTGTTGGTTGTTCTGGTCTTTCAGCGTGAACTCGGTAGCCAGCTCCCCCAGCTGCACTTGCATCAACGTTTGCTTCGCGCCGCACGCGGAGCCACCAGCCGGGCTCCCGACCAGTCTTTTCCGGCGTTTATCGTGGCAGTCTGCTGCAAGCCCGCCGTGGGTGCTGATTCGCTGATGTCGCTGGGCTCAACGTGACCATCACGCCCCGGTTTGGGGGTCAGCAGCCACACCATGCCGGTGTCAGCCAGCGGGCTGAGCGCATCAACTAGGGCATCAACCAGGTCACCATCATCTTCACGCCACCACAGCAACACTGCGTCGACAACTTCATCCGAGTCTTCATCGAGCAGCTCCGAACCACAGCGATCTACCACAGAGTCGCGAAGTTCCTCCTCGCAATCAGAATCATAGCCAATTTCCATCACGGCCATTCCCGGCGTGATGCCGAGGAGATCTGCAGAACTTCGTTCGCTGCCTGCAGAATCGGCGGTCGCGCTCACCGGTGTGTGCCTCCTTCGTGATTTCACGGATTCGTAGGTATTTTATGTTTCTCAAGTACTGCAAACTTCTCAGATACTACAAACACTGTGCACTACGCGACATCGATGTCGCATTACTCGACAGTAGCGTCCATCATTACATGCATCTCGCCGGGAGGCGTCCCAAGCTTGGCTCCGAGCGACCGCATCCGAGACGGTAGCGTCGACACCAAGTGAAAAACCGACCGCACTGACGTAAGGGACCACGGTGGACATCGACCCCGAAGAGACTCGCGAATGGCTCGAATCGCTGGATGCGGTAGTCGAACATGCTGGTGAACCGCGCGCTCGCTATCTCATGCACACGCTGCTGCGCCACGCCGGTGCCAGCAACGTCAGCGTAGGGGAGCTACGCAGCACCGACTACGTCAACACCATCCCCCCGGAGCAGGAGCCGGCGTTCCCCGGCGATGAGGAGCTAGAGCGGCGCATTCGTTCCTACATCCGCTGGAATGCCGCGATCATGGTGCACCGAGCGCAGCGTCCCGGAGTTGAGGTCGGCGGCCACATCTCTACGTATGCATCCTCAGCCGCGATGTATGAGGTGGGCTTTAACCACTTCTTCCGTGGAAAAGAACACCCCGGCGGAGGCGACCAGATCTTCTTTCAAGGGCACGCCTCACCCGGCATGTACGCCCGCGCCTTTCTGGAGGGCCGGCTCAGCCAGGATCAGCTGGATGGCTTCCGTCAGGAGCTCTCCCATCCCGGTGGTGGCCTATCAAGCTACCCACACCCCCGGCTTATGCCAGATTTCTGGGAGTTTCCCACCGTATCCATGGGATTGGGGCCTATCGGCGCCATCTATCAAGCTAGGTTCAACCGCTACTTGATGGCACGTGACTTCAAGGACACCAGTGACCAGCGGGTCTGGGCATTCTTGGGTGATGGGGAGATGGATGAGCCAGAATCGTTAGGTGCCATCGGTGTGGCCGCGCGCGAGCAGCTGGACAACCTCACCTTTGTGGTCAACTGCAATCTGCAACGGCTCGACGGTCCAGTGCGGGGCAACGGCAAAATCATTCAAGAGCTCGAAGGCATCTTCCGCGGTGCGGGCTGGAATGTAATCAAAGTGGTATGGGGCCGAGAGTGGGATGCACTATTAGCCGCGGATACCGACGGGGCACTGCTCAAAATCATGAACGAGACCCTGGACGGGGACTATCAAACATACAAAGCCGAATCCGGCGGGTACGTTCGGGAACACTTCTTCGGCCGCGACCCGCGCGCCAAGGCGCTGGTGGAGCAGCTCTCCGATGACGAGGTGTGGAAGCTGCGTCGCGGCGGGCACGACTACCGCAAGCTGTATGCGGCCTATCACGCGGCGGTGACCCATACTGGGAGACCAACCGTGATTCTGGCCAAGACGGTGAAGGGCTGGACGCTGGGCAGTCACTTCGAGTCCCGTAACGCCACTCACCAGATGAAAAAACTCGCCGCGGAAGATCTAGCGGGCTTCCGGGATCGACTGCGACTACCGATTCCCGATTCGGCACTGGACAAAACGCTGCCACCTTATTACCACCCGGGTAAGGATTCCGCCGAGTTCGAGTACCTCATGCGGCGACGCCAGGAACTCGGCGGTCCATTGCCGCAGCGCAGTGTGCGAGCTAAACCGCTTGCGCTGCCGCCCACTTCGACGTATGCCCCGTTTATGAAAGGCTCGGGGAAGCAGTCAGTTGCCACAACGATGGCGTTCGTTCGTATTCTCAAAGACCTGATGAAAGACCGAGAAATCGGGCGCAGGTTTGTGCCGATTATCCCCGATGAGGCCCGCACTTTCGGAATGGATTCGCTGTTTCCTACCGCAAAGATTTACTCTCACCTAGGCCAGCGCTATACCAGTGTGGACCGGGAGCTGATGCTGGCCTACAAGGAGACTGAATCCGGTCAGATCCTGCACGAGGGGATCAACGAGGCGGGCTCGGCGGCATCGTTCACCGCGGCGGGCAGCTCATATGCCACCCACGGCGAGCACATGATCCCGGTGTACATCTTCTACTCCATGTTCGGTTTCCAGCGCACAGGCGACGCATTTTGGCAGGCAGCTGACCAAATGGCCCGGGGCTTCATCCTTGGTGCAACGGCGGGGCGCACCACGCTCAACGGCGAGGGTCTGCAACACCAAGATGGCCACTCCCAACTGCTGGCGGCCAGCAATCCTGCCGTGGTCGCCTATGACCCGGCGTGGTCCTATGAGGTCGCGATCATCGTGGAGCACGGACTGCGTCGGATGTACGGCGAGCCACAACCTGATGTGGACCCCAACGTCTTCTACTACCTCACCATCTACAACGAGCCCGTGGCACAACCTGCCGCTCCAGAAAACCTGGATGTCGACGGCGTGCGGCGTGGTCTTTATCTCTACTCGGCTGCGCCGAAAGACTTGCTGAGTTCGGCTGCGCCGAAAGAGTTACTGAGTTCGGCTGCGCCGAAAGAGTTACTGGGCTCAGCTGCGCCGGCTGCCCAGATTCTTGCCTCCGGCGTGGCACTGCCGTGGGCAGTGCGGGCACAACAGATGCTGGCCCAAGACTGGGGCGTGGGCGCCGATGTGTGGTCGGTAACGTCGTGGAACGAGCTACGACGCGACGCGGTGGCTGCCGAACAGGCGGTGCTACTGCGGCCCGACCAACCGGGTCGCACGCCGTATGTGACCAGCAAACTTGCTGGCGCCACTGGGCCGTTCGTCGCGGTGAGCGACTGGATGCGCTTGGTGCCTGACCAGATCGCTCGGTGGGTACCTGGTGACTACACCAGCCTAGGCACCGATGGATTCGGGCGCTCGGATACCCGCGCCGCGTTACGTAGGTTTTTCCATGTTGACGCGGAGTCGATCACCGTGGCCGTGCTGCGCGAGCTGGTGCGTCGCGGGGAGTATCCGGCGCAACGACTGCACGATGCCATCAACACCTACGCGAACTAGCGGCTGTGACGGTAACGGCGAGGCGACGGTGCAAGTACATCCTCAACTAAATCCCAACTCTAATTTGACTGACTGGTGAGTAACCATAAAGCTTCGAATATGGTCGTAGCCGTAGTAGCACCGGGGCAAGGTGCGCAGAAGCCTGGTTTCCTCACCCCATGGCTGGAGCTGCCCCGCGCGGCCGCCCAACTGAGCTGGTGGTCGCAGCTAGCTGGAACTGACCTGCTTCGGCTCGGCACAGTGGCCGATGCGGCCGAGATCAAAGACACTGCCAAAACTCAGCCGCTACTGGTTGCCGCGGGGCTGCTCGCCGCGGCCCAGTTGCCGATGGACGACGTCAGCGTAGTCGCCGGGCACAGCGTAGGTGAGATCGTGGCGGCGCAGCTGTCGGGCGTGCTCAGCGCGGAAGCGGCAATCGGCCTCGCCGCCCTTCGGGGGGCGCAGATGGCCGCAGCCTGCGCGCTGGCCCCCACCGGCATGAGCGCGCTGCTGGGCGGAGACCCAGAGACGGTGGCCGAACATGTGGCCGCGGCGGGTCTATTCGCGGCTAACCGCAACAGCGCGAGTCAAGTCGTCGTCGCCGGCCCACTGAAAGGTCTGCAACAACTTGCTGAGCATCCGCCACCTCGCACGCGAGTAGTCCCATTGGAAGTCGCGGGCGCCTTCCACACGGCAGCCATGCAACCAGCGCAGGATGCCTTGGCCCGGTTGGCGATGGGAATCACGGTCAGCGATCCACACAAGATCATGATCTCTAACGCTGACGGCACGGCAGTGCACTCAGGTACGGCAACGCTAAGTCGCCTGGTGGCACAGCTGACCCTTCCGGTTCGTTGGGACCTATGCCAGGCGTGCCTGGTTGATTTAGGCGTCACCGCCATCATCGAGCTTCCACCCGCTGGCACCCTGATCGGGCTCGCGCGGCGTGAACTTAAAGGGGGCGGGCTTAGAGGCACCGAATTGAGAGGCGTCGAGTTTAGAGGCATCGAACTGCTTGCGATCAATACCCCCGACGACCTGGCAGCCGCGCGGGCTCTGATTGCCCGCCACGGGCCGCTCAGCAGCGAACCTTCTATGCACTTTCAGATTGTGGTCACCGCGGCGGCCGGTATTTTTGAGCCTGCCGAGCTCACCGAAGGCGCTTGGGTTGACCGCACCACAACTATCGGGTTGGTGCGCAATCGGCAAGGAGATGTGCCGATAAAAGCGCCAGGTACCGGCATACTCACCGAATGGCTTGCCGATCCTGGCGATCCTGTGGCAAACGGTCAACCTGTAGCCCGGGTGCAAACTGATTCCGGGCTCAACGCTGAGGCCAGCCACCAATCCCTGAGCAGCACAGCAAGGACACCAGCATGAGTTTCTCGCTTCCGACGATCCTCCCCGGTAGGGGTGCGCGCGTCGTCGCGCTGGGGCACTACCAACCGTCTCGGATCGTGACCAATGCCGAACTGTCTAGCCGCATCGACACCACTGACGAGTGGATTCGCTCCCGGGTGGGGGTGCGGACTCGCCATATCGCCGCTCCCGAGGAGTCAGTGACGGATATGGCCACGGCGGCCGCGGTGAAGGCGCTAGAGGCGAGTGGGTTGGCGGCCAGCGCGATCGATTTGGTTACCGTTGCTACCTGCACCCCAGTCATACCGCTACCAAACGTGGCCACTCAGGTCGCCGCCGCGCTGCACATCAATGCGCCTGCCGCTTACGACATCAACACCGCATGTTCAGGTTTTAGTTACGCCCTGGCTACCGCCCACCATGCGATCTTGGCCGGTTCAGCACGCCACGCGCTGGTCATTGGTGCCGAGAAGCTCTCGGATTGGACGGACTGGAACGACCGCACTACCTGCGTGATCTTCGGAGATGGCGCGGGCGCGGCAGTCGTGAGCGCGTCCGATACTGAAGGTATCGGTCCAGTGGTGTGGGGCAGTGACGGCGTGCAAGGCTCAACCCTGCGTGTGGAAAGCCGCGACGGAAAAATCCAGCAAGATGGTCAGAAAGTGTTTCGCTGGGCTACCAGTTCCCTCGCGCCCATTGCGATGTCGGCTTGCAAGCAAGCCGGCATCGAACCCGCGGAGCTTGCCGCGTTCATTCCGCACCAAGCCAACGTGCGGATCGTTGATTTGATCGCCGGAAAACTTGGGCTTGGTGCTGCCGTGGTCGCGCGAGACATCATTGAGTCCGGAAACACGTCCTCGGCGTCAATTCCCATGGCACTGTCCAAGCTCACCGAGCAACGCCAGATCCCGTCGGGAGCTCCTGTACTGCTATTCGGATTCGGCGGAGGCCTCACCTACGCCGGGCAGGTCATTGCGAGTCCGTAAGCTACCTGCGCGCGCTCTGGCATCCGGCCAACGTGCGTTTCACTACCGGCATATGAGAGGAAATCACGTGAGCCAGCCAGCAACCGACGCCGAGATTCGGCAGGGACTCGCAGAAATTCTAGAAGAGATCGCAGACGTCGATCCGGCAAACGCCACCGACGACAAGTCGTTCACTGACGACTTGGAAGTCGACTCGCTGTCCATGGTGGAGGTCGTGATGGCCGCGCAGGACAGGTTCGGCGTGGAAATCCCCGATGAGGACGTCCAGCAGCTCAAGACCGTAGGGGACGCCGTCTCCTACATCTCGAAGCGGCAGAAGTGAATTCTCACCACGAGTGCGTCGTCGTCACCGGGCTGGGTGCAACCACCCCGCTCGGTGGCGATGTTGCCAGTACCTGGGACGGCTTGTTGGCCGGACGCTGCGGTGTGCGCGCGCTGGAAACGCAGTGGGCGCAAGAGCTACCGGTGAAGATCGCCGCTTCACTCGCACAGGAGCCAACGGAAAAAATCAAACCCGTTCAGGCGCGGCGCATGGACCGTTGCACACAGGTTGCAATCGTGGCCGCCCGTGAAGCATGGGCTGACGCCGGAACGCCAGAAATCGATCCCGAACGGCTCGCGGTCGCCGTCGGTAGCGGCTTTGCCGGAGTATTAACCGTGCTCAGCCAAGAACACATCCGCCGCACCGATGGATACAAACGGGTCTCTCCGTTGTCGGTGCCCATGCTGATGCCCAACGGCCCCGCGGCCATGGTCGGTCTCGACCTTGGTGCTCGCGCTGGAGCGCACACCACCGTTTCAGCCTGCGCCTCGGGTGCGGAGTCGCTGTCGTTGGGCCTGGACATCATTCGAGCCGGCCGTGCCGACATGGTGCTCGTCGGCGGGGCTGAGGCATGTATCCATCCGTTGGTGCTCAGCGGTTTCTCCCAGATGCGTGCCCTATCCACTCGCAATGACGAGCCCCAGCGCGCTTCCCGACCGTTTGACAAGGCCCGCGATGGGTTCGTGCTCGCTGAAGGCGCGGGTGCCATCGTATTGGAGCGGGCCGACCATGCCCAGGCCCGTGGTGTGCGTATCTATGCCGCGCTTGCCGGCGCCGGCGTGACCTCCGATGCTCACGATGTGGTGCAGCCGCACCCGCAAGGAGCTGGAGCCGCTAGAGCTATTACCGCGGCCCTGCGTGCCGCCGGCCTGGATCGGCGCGACGTGACGCATGTTAACGCCCACGCCACCTCCACGCCTGCCGGTGACGCGCCTGAAGCTGAAGCCATCCGCGCCGCAATCGGTGACCACGCAGTGGTTACCGCACCCAAGGGCAGTCTGGGTCACCTGCTCGGTGCTGCTGGCACCGTCGAGGCAATTGCCACCGTGTTGGCGATCTACCACGGCGTTATTCCACCCACGATCAACCTCGAGGAGCTCGACGAGCGAGTGCGGCTCGACATTGCCACCAAACCTCGAGAGGCAACAATTCAAGCCGCGGTCAACGATTCGTTCGGCTTCGGCGGCCATAACGTTGCGGTCGCTTTCACTGCCGTATAGCGCATCGCTCACCTACCCGGAGATCACTATGCCGACACCCACAGCAGCACCTCCTGTAGCAACGCCGCTTCGCCAGCCTAGCTCCACGGCTGTTACAGATGAGCCGGAGAACTTTCGCGACCCACAGGTCCGGCTGCGAGCGCTGTTCGATTCCGGCACCTTGCGGCTACTGATCCACCAAGACAGCTCTGGTGTAGTTGTCGCTCGCGGGGAGATTGACGGGCAGAGCGCGGTCGCGTTCGCATCGGACCCGCGCTTGATGGGCGGGGCCATGGGCTCAGCAGGTTGCGCACATGTCGCGCAAGCCATCGACACGGCGGTGTCCGACCGCATTCCGGTGATCGGCTTATGGCATTCGGGCGGTGCGCGGCTGGCCGAAGGCGTGGAGGCGCTCGACGGCGTCGGTCTGGTGTTTGCCGCGATGGTGCGCGCCTCGGGTAAGGTGCCGCAGATCTCGGTGGTGCTAGGCCCAGCGGCAGGCGGTGCCGCATATGGCCCTGCTCTCACCGACATCGTGATCATGGGACCGGCCGGTCGCGTGTTCGTCACGGGTCCTGAGGTAGTGCGCTCAGTGACCGGCGAAGACGTGGATATGGAGCGCCTGGGCGGTCCAGAGCCGCATGGGCGTCGTAGCGGCGTGGTGCACATCGTCAGCAAGACCGACATCGAAGCGATCGAGCAGGCGCGGGTTCTTTCGGTGCTGCTCGGCCATCAAGGTCAGCTCAGCCCGGTTGACGTTGCGGAGAACGACCCTGACCACGATATTGGCGCGCAGTATCCAGATGCGGCCAACCGGGCCTATGACGTGCGTAAAGTGGTTGACCTGCTGCTGGACGCTCCCGGCGTGGAGCTGCACGCGAAGTGGTCACCCAATATCGTGACGTCGCTGGGTCGGTTCGCCGGGCGTACCGTTGGTGTGATCGCCAACAACCCGCTTCGGCTAGGCGGCTGTCTGGATGCCACGTCGGCCGAGAAGTCGGCGCGGTTCGTGCGACTCTGCGACGCGCTGGGAGTACCGCTGGTTGTGCTGGTGGACGTTCCTGGCTACCTACCCGGTGTGGGTCAGGAGTGGGACGGCGTGGTGCGGCGCGGCGCAAAGCTG
>JBBSOC010000067.1:0-11661 GCA_038260095.1 Mycobacteriales bacterium
GCAATCGGCTTACCCGAACCGAGAAACATTTTCACAGCCTCATCCCGAAACTCGGGAGTATATACTTTACGCTTCACAAGAACCTCCAGACAAGAAACTTTAGCGGACACACCGTCTGGAAAACCCAACACACCTCAAACCACGTCTGAGATCACGTATGCTGTCATGCGTTCTAATCCTGCCGGGTGAGCGCGAGCGGCAGGTAGTAGGTGCCCTGTCTTCGTCCAGTATTATGTACCGCACCGACCCAGGGCGTCTGCACGTGCGCAAGTTACTGTGCCCGGATGGCACTGTAAAACAGGGTAGTCTAAGCGGCCATGATCTTGCTTAGCGATCCGCAAGTGCAGCAGATTCCGGTGTTGGACTGCGCGGAACCCCTCGCCGAGGTGAAGTCCGTCCCCGCTCTGGTCCTAGACACCCGTGAACAGGACGCAGTTGGTGCTTATGGCCGGCTGCGAACTGGGGTGCTGGAACGCCTTCAGGCGGCTAGCCGGCATCTGCCCGACGGCATCAGTCTGCTCATCATCGAAGGCCACCGCACCACTGCTGAGCAGGCTCGTCGATTCTCCCGCTATGAAAATCGCCTGCGTAGTTCGGGCATTACTGACCCTGCTGAGCTACGTCGAAAAACCAGTGCTTTCGTCTCTCCGGTCGAAGTGGCACCACACTGCGCGGGTGCAGCAGTGGACCTAACCCTCATCGATGCTCACGGCGTTGAGCTCGACATGGGCGGACCCGTGAACGGCCACCGGACAGGAAATGAGCACACCTGCCCGCTGGATGCTCCCGGCCTATCGGTCTCCGCACGCGCCAACCGTGACCTACTGGCCACAGCCATGACCGCCGCTGGGTTTATCAATTATCCCACCGAGTGGTGGCACTGGTCGTTCGGAGATCGCTACTGGGCCCTGCTGACCGGAGCTAGTGTTGCCATCTACGGGCCAGCCTGAGATACCCGCCGCTGCCTTATGACGTTTTCCCTGAAAACGTCATAAAAAGTAGCTCCGGGAGGACACTTTCAGGCAAACCGTCCTTAAAAATCTCCGTGTCGTACGCTTCATGGCACCGATACAGCACGGGGGGTTGGGCGATGACGCCGACGGAAGGTGAGTCTGAGGTTGAGCGACTCAATCGAAATTTTAATGAGATACTGCAAGAGATCCGGGTAACCCAAACCGGAGTGCAGATCCTTTTCGCTTTTCTGCTTACGCTGCCGTTCGCGGTAGGATTTCCCGAAACTTCGGCGTTTCAACGCGGGGTCTATCTGGCCACACTCATGTGCACGATGGTTGCCACCGGCCTGCTGATCGGCCCGGTGGCCTACCACCGGCTCACGTCGGGGCGTCAGATGCGTACACAGTTGATAGCAGCTGCCAACCAGCTGGCGCTGGCCGGGATCGGCGCGTTACTGCTGGCACTAGCCGGGTCGATCTTGCTAGTGACCGATGTGGTGCTCGGCGGCGCATGGGCGTCACTGTTCACTGGGCTGAGCGTGGTGTGGCTTGCTGCCCTCTGGTACGTGGTGCCGATCATGCGCCGCCGTCAGTTAACTAATAGCCCGCGTGAGCTTTAGCGGTTTCGGTCAGACCGTTACTACTCGCCGACGCGGATAGAATGTTCTCCGGTGGAGCTGGAGGTGGCGCTGGACTCTCGGCCGCGGCGCGGAGAAACTCTTCCCGAGGCTCGTGGATCTCACCCAGTGCCACAATGTCCCGCTTGAAGAACAAGCTGACCGTCCAGTCCAGCGTGATGCGAACCTTGCGGTTGAACGTGGGCATCATCGCCAGGTGATACACCCTGTGCAGCAACCATGCAGGTAAGCCCGAAAGCTTGACCCCATAGATCTGGGCCACGCCGCGATGCAGACCCAAGCCGGCCACCGAGCCGGCGTAAGTGTGCCGGTACTCCTTGAGTTTGGTCCCGCGGAGGGTCGCAATAATGTTGCCTGCCAAGCGCTTTGCCTGCCGGATTGCGTGCTGGGCACTTGGCGCGCAGTAGGCGCCCTCGCCGCCGGTGAGGTCAGGCACCGCCGCGCAGTCGCCAGCCGACCACACATTCGTTGTATCCGAAACCCGCAGGTAGGTGTCGGTAGGCAGTCGACCGTGAGTGTTCAGAGGGAGATCGGTATCGCGCAGCATCGGGCTCGCTTTGACCCCAGCGGTCCAGATCAAAGTGCTGGTAGGCATGCGTGTGCCGTCGGAAAGCACTGCTACACCGCCGGCGACCGATTCCAGCCGTGTCTCCAGTCGAACGTCAATGCCACGTTTGCGTAGTAGCTCTACGGTATAGCGACCCATTTGCTCGCCCACTTCAGGCAGGATCCGGCCCGTTGCTTCCACTAGCACCCAACGCAGCTCATCGGGCAGCAGCTTGCTCCACCGGTTCTTGGTGTAGTGGCTGGCCACAATCCGACTAAGGTCTTCCAGCTCAGCCAGGGTCTCAACGCCAGCGTAGCCTCCGCCGACCACCATGAACGTCAGTGCGCGTTCCCGCACCGCTGGATCGCCAGTGGAGGCGGCAATGTCGAGCTGGGTGAGTATGTGGTTGCGGAGCCATACCGCCTCGCCCACGGTCTTGATCCCGATCCCGTACTCGGCCAGTCCCGGAATGGGGAGCGTGCGCACGATGGAACCCGGACAGACGACCAGGACGGTGTAGCTCAGTTCCCGCTGCTCACCCGCGAGCGAGGTGAAGTACACGGTGCGTTGCGAGTGGTTCACGCCGGTGACGCGTGCGTTGATCAGCTCGCAGCGTCGCAGTAGTCGACGTAACGACACTACGACATGGCGTGGTTCTAAGTTTCCGGCCGCTGTCTCGGGCAGGAACGGTTGATACGTCATGTACGACTGAGGGTCGATGACGGTGATCTCGGCTTCGCCGCGGGAAAGTTTGCGCTGTAGTTGGTGCGCTACATACATTCCGACGTAACCGGCCCCAACGACTACGATTCGGGGGCAGGTGGTACCCGAAGTGGTGCTGCTAGACGTGGATGTCACAACTGATCCAAGTCCTTTCTTTGTCTACCGTAGGTGACAGTTATCTCGATGCGGCGAGGTGTCGCACTGCGATTAGCTTCGCCGCACTCTAATGTTTCATAGGTCCAGTTAGCCTGAGAGACTCACCCGGCATCACTGGTTTCAGTTTGGCTCAGCGGCAGGAGATGAGGCGTGCGGCGACCGAATGTCGGTATGCATATCAGTGCTGCTGAGCTGGACTTGCGCGCCGCTCGGCGACCGCCTTTGCAGGCTCGTCGTTGGTGCATGACGGTGTTGGAATCGTGGAACATTCCGACGACGACATGTGACGATGCAATTTTGGCGACAAGCGAGTTAGTTTCCAATGCGATCCTACATGCGCCGCCGGTGCAGCATATGCGGCTGGTACTCACCGAGAGTCATGTCGTGTTAGAGGTGGTGGATTCATCCTTGGAGCAGCCACA
Source organism: Mycobacteriales bacterium (assembly GCA_038260095.1). Lineage (GTDB taxonomy): Bacteria > Actinomycetota > Actinomycetes > Mycobacteriales > QHCE01 > QHCE01. The sequence continues at coordinate 3,440 of JBBSOC010000067.1, forward strand.
TGCTAAGCCGCCGGATTTTGCCGCCGAAAGTGGGCGCGGACTTTTTTTGATCGAGCGTATCGCCGAGCGCTGGGGGAGTGATGCTGTGCTCGACCGCTTCACTCAGCGGCCGACAGGCAAAGTCGTGTGGTGTTTGCTGAGATTGTCCGATCTGGGGTAAATCCTGGACTGCTGCGATGGTGCTGGCCAATCGGAGCCACTCCTGCCACAGAACAGTTAGGCTCATGAGGTGCAGTCAGCTGATTTGTTCGACGCGGCCGCGGCAAGGGCTACCGATACGGCCGCGGTTACGGATAGGAATGTCCCCTTAGCCGTACGGATGCGGCCGCGCACACTCGACGAGCTAATCGGTCAGCGGCAGCTACTGGCGCCGGGCTCGCCGCTACGTCGGCTGGTAGAGGGCGATGCCCCGATCTCGGTGGTGCTTTGGGGGCCGCCGGGCTCGGGAAAGACCACCATCGCCCACATCGTTTCCTTAGCCACTCAGCGTCGCTTTGTTCAGCTCTCGGCGATCTCAGCTGGAGTGAAAGACGTTCGTGCTGTGATCGAAGAGGCTCGGCAACACCGTGCAACCGGGGCGCAAACGGTGCTCTTTATTGACGAGGTGCATCGGTTCTCCAAGACTCAGCAAGATTCACTACTGGCCGCGGTGGAAGACCGCATTGTGGCGCTCATCGCGGCTACGACCGAGAACCCGCACTTCGCCATTGTTGCGCCGCTGCTGTCTCGGTCGTTGTTATTGTCGCTGGAACCGCTCACCGACGCTGATATCGACTCGCTGCTCACTCGGGCGTTGCAGGAGACGCGCGGCTTGGCGGGGGAGCTCGCGCTAGACACGCCGGCTCGGGCACACCTGGTGCGGCTGGCGGCCGGAGATGCCCGAAAAGCGCTCACAGCGCTGGAGGCGGCCGCTGGTTCGGCGGCGGCGCAGCAGCACACCACGATCGATCTGCACACCGTGGAGCAGGCGGTGAACCAGGCCGCGTTGCGCTATGACCGCGATGGAGACACCCACTACGACGTGATCAGCGCGTTTATCAAGAGCATGCGTGGCTCGGATGTCGATGCTGCGCTGCACTGGCTTGCCCGTATGATCACGGCTGGCGAGGACCCACGCTTCATTGCTCGTCGGATCGTTATTTTCGCTAGTGAAGACGTGGGAATGGCTGATTCGACGGTGCTGCAAACGGCTGTGGCGGCCTTTCACGCCGTCCAACTAGTAGGGCTGCCGGAAGCCGGGTTGAATCTGGCGCACGCGGTGATCCACGCTGCCACCGCGCCGAAGTCCAATGCGGTGGTCTTGGCGCTCGGCCAGGCGATGAGTGACATCCGCGCGGGTCGCACAGGCAGTGTCCCTCCGGCGCTGCGAGACGCGCACTACTCGGGAGCACAGCAGCTGGGTCATGGCGCCGGCTACCAATATCCACACGATGCGGCCGCCGGGGTGGTCGCCCAGCAGTACGTCCCCGATGAGGTAGCTGACCAGGAGTACTACCAACCCACGACTCGCGGCGCTGAACAGGCTTTGGTGGAGCGCGTTGCAAAGTTGCGTTCGATCGTTCGCGCAACTTCCGACTAGTACTTGGCGGCTATCCCACCATCCAGACGGCTCATCTACGACTTGGCGCGGGCGGCGGCGACAAACTGTCCCACTCGCACTGGATCCACTGGGTGTTCCACCACGCCGTCTCGCTTGAAATGAGTTCCGACAATCACACCGTGGGCGTGTTGTAGTAGCTCGCCCACAGTGTCGTCGGTGGCACCGCTACCAATAAAAACTGGAAGTGTGGAATGTTCCCGCACCGCAGCCACATCGGCTACTGACGTGGCTGCTCCGGTCCGTGGCCCGGAGACTATGAGCGCATCGGCGAGCCCCCGTTCCTGGTTATCGATGGCATCACTGATCACACCTCGGTCAACCAGCGCCGCCGCGTGTTTGACTCCGACGTCGGCGAAGATCGCGACCTGAGCGCCGAGCGCGGCGCGAAGCCGCAGAGTGTCGTGGCTTGCTCCCAGCAGTAGGCCTTGCTCACTGACCACTACGCCCATGTGCACGTTCACTCGAACAAATCGGGCACCGGTTGCGGCGGCGATCGCTATTGCCGACTGTGCGTCGTTGCGCAGCACGTTCACACCTACCGGCACCGGACTAGCTCGGACTACTTCACGAGTTACGGCCGCTAACGCTGCCGTTGTTTCCGCCGGGACGCGAGCCGGGTAGAACGGTCTATCCCAGAAGTTCTCCACTATCACGCCGTCCACGCTGCCCGCATCAGAGGTAAGGGCGGCAAGCTCGGCGGCAGCATGCTCGTGGATTCGTGGCATTGAGCCGTCGAAATCTGGCGCCCCCGGCAGCGCGAGCAGATGAATCACGCCAATTACTGGGCGGCCGGTAGAGAAGATCTCGTCAAGTTGGAGCACGATTATGTAGTCTGCCCCATGTCGGTCAGACACACCAGGTCGTACTATCAGCGCACGGCCAGTGAGGGGCAAACTTTGACCGTACTGGATTCTCGCCGAGCCGAGCTTGCGGCGAACTTGGACCAAGTGCGGCAGCGAATAGCCGTGGCGTGCGGCAAAGTAGGCCGAAATCCGACCGAGGTGGTCGTTATAGCCGTTACAAAATACTTTCCCTTCCGTGACGTCGCACTGCTGGCTGAGCTCGGCGTGTCAGATATAGGCGAGAACCGGGATAATCAAGCTCGCGAAAGAGCGTTGCGAGCTCCGCAGCTGCGCTGGCACTTTTTAGGGCAGTTGCAGCGCAACAAGTGCCGATCAGTCGTGCGCTATGCCGATGTAGTGCACAGCGTCGATCGTCCCGATCTGGTGCGTTCGCTTGGGCACGCAGCTGCTCAGCTCAGGAGTGGCCCGCTCGATGTTCTACTGCAAATCAACCTTGATTCTGACAACCTAGAACCTGTCATCTTCCACGAGACGTTACGTCCAGATCACGATTTGAACATGGATCCGACACGCCGACGTGCCGGCGTGTCGCCGAGTGACGTGGCAAGTTTAGTGGCTGTGACGCAGGAGTTCGCGATGTTGCGTCTGCGCGGGGTAATGGGCATAGCGCCGCGATATGGCTCAGCCGAACACGCGTTTGCCCAGCTAAAGAGCGTGTCGGAGCAAGTACAAGAGCTATATCCGCCTGCTCGGTGGATCTCGGCCGGGATGAGTGAAGATTTGGAAGCGGCCATTGCTGCTGGCGCAACACATGTGCGTGTCGGAACCGCGTTGTTAGGCATTTTGCCGGCCGGTTAGATACTGTGGCTAGGCAAATAACATCGGTGTTATTAGCTTTGGTGCTGTACCTGATGTGATTGTCCGCAGTAATGGCCGTAGTAACAGCCGTATTAATAGCAATATTAATAGCAATGGCGCCGGATTCCATGCCGGTCGTACACGAAAGGGACTGTCGTATGGGCACGTTGCGAAAGGCGGGCGTGTGGCTGGGCTTAGTGGAAGACGACGAAGCGCGGGCCTATGACCGCGATTACGGTAGGGGCTTGGATCGGTCAGATCGGTCAGATCGTCGGCTAGAAGCACATGCGGACGATTACGATGACGACCTCGACATTGATGACGACCTCGACCAACCGGCTCCAGCAGTCCCGTTACGTCGTAGTGTGTCTCGCCCAACTGCTCGGTCAAGTGCAGCAAGTTCGCCAATGCTCACTCACGATAACCTGGCGTTGGCGTCAGAGGTTGCGCTCCGCGAACGTGCAACAACTTCTGATCACAGCGCAGAGGATGTCGATTCTGAGTATCGGATCACTACACTGCACCCCACGACATACAACGAAGCCCGGGTTATCGGCGAGCATTTTCGTACTAGCACGCCGGTGATCATGAACCTTACTGAAATGGATGAATCCGATGCCAAACGGCTCGTAGACTTCTCCGCTGGTTTAACGTTTGGGCTACACGGTAGCATCGAGCGAGTCACAAATCGTGTGTTCCTGCTCTCGCCAGCTAACGTTACAGTTACAGCTGAAGCCAAGGCTCGTATCGTTGAAGACGGATTTTTCAATCAAAGCTAAGGACATCGCAGTCTCGTGTTAACCGTGCTGCAGCTGCTGTACCTCACCCTGCACATCTTCAAAATTGTGCTTCTTGCGCGACTAGTTGCCGACTATGTGCTGATGTTCTCGCGCCGCTGGGAACCAGGGCGTGGATCAGCTGCGACCTTGGAAATTGTGTGGAGTGCCACAGAACCTCCGCTACGAGCCATTCGTCGGTTGATTCCCCCCTTGCGGCTGGGTCGAATCAACCTTGACCTCGGGTTTCTCCTGCTATTCCTCGTCGTAACCATTGGTGAGTCAGTCGTTCTGCGGGTGATGTTGTCGGCGTAACCCGCGAGTAGTGAGATAGTCGACCACATAAATTTGCTGGGAGTTATACCCGTTTTCCTAAGACGCGGTATCCTCGACTCTGCTGCTGACACCAAGCGGTGCTAAGGAGAGTCATGCCGCTAACACCCGCCGACGTGCACAACGTGGTTTTCAAGAAGCCACCGATTGGCAAACGAGGTTACGATGAGGACGACGTCGATGCTTTTCTCGATGAGGTAGAACGTGAACTTGCTCGGTTGATCGAAGAGAACTCCCACGCTTCGGTGCACGTTGGCCAGAGCGGTTCTAACGGTGCTATGGCTGACGCTAACGTCCGTCAGCTAGCTTCGGAGAATGTCGAGCTCAAGCAGCAGCTTGATCGACTGCGACAAGAGAAGCGTCAGGCTGACCAGTCCCTGCAGCAGATGGATGCTGGCGCGGGCGCTGCTAACCGGGGCGGCTTAACGGGTGAGACTACCGGCGAGCAACAGGCTGTCCGCGTGTTGATGATGGCCCAGCGCACCGCTGACGAGCACCTTGCAGACGCGCATCGTGAAGCTGAAAAACTTGTAGCAGAAGCGCGGGCTAAAGCTGAAGAGCTCACGCGCAATGCACGTAACGCAGCTGAACAGCTGGAGCGTGATGCCCGTCAGCGCCACCAGGAAGCCATGGGTGGGCTGGATGCAAAGAGGGGGGCACTGCAAAAGCACATTGAGGATCTCAAGGCATTTGAGCGGGAGTACCGCACTCGCCTCAAGGCATACCTGGAGGGCCAGCTACGCGATCTCGATGGTCGTAGCCAAGCACTTGAGTCCGATGGTGGGTCCAGACCTTCAACCAATGGATCTGGCAGCTACGCCCCTGCATATACTGGCGGGTCGTCGTTTGGTTTGTCTGACTCAAAGCGTCCGACTGCGGGCGGTGCGGGTGGGGCGAACAGGTCGAGCTGAGGAACTGTGGTCGTTTTCAGCCTGCTGGTTATCGTGATATCCAGTGGTTTCTTGGCCGCCGGAATAGTCGGTGCCAATGACACTTTGGTCATGGGATCGATAGTTCTTAGCATTTTTGCCGCCGTCGTGCTTTTTATCGGAGTGTGGCGGCAGCGGACGGTCTCTACCGCTTCTAGTGATCGTGGCCCCGCCGAGCCCGCTTTGGCAGACGATGCATCGCCAGCGTCCCCACGCGCTTTCGATAAAACTGAAAAGTTTAGGACTGAAAAGCTTCAGCCAATACCGCGCAAAAATGCCGTGGTAGATCCTCGCGATGAGGAAGGTATGAGCGGAACGCTGGAGTCTAGTCGGCTAAGCGAACAGGAAGAACAGGCCCGAAAGGGGTTAGAGTCCGTGGCGAAAACAGATCATGCTGCTTGGGCGCGCTCGGCTGTGGCGTCGCTCGTGACTCCACCAACCGGTGATGAGGTGGAGCACCTGCTGGATGACCGCCGTCGGAGTACGTCTGATGTCGCCACGGCCATTCCCCAGTTAATGAGCGCCAGTTCTACCCTGAAACGTCCGTCAAGCCCGCCGTCCAATCCTAATGGAACGAGTGCGCAACCCGAGACCCCATCTACGCCGCCGACTGGAGTCGCAGGTGAGGTCTCGGGCAGCATTACGGCGGCCAACGCCGCGGAACAGCTGCCAGCAACAGCGCTAGGAGCGCTGAATGGTCAGTCTGGAAGCAGCGCAGGGGCAGTCATACAAAGTGCAGTTGCCCAAAGTTCCGTCGCGGCAATGGCCACTCAGGTGGAAGTAACGCAGGCTCGTACCGCCACTGCGTCCCTGAGGTCTTCGGCGGCTCACGGCGACACAGCTACGGCAGCGAACGAGCCTGAAATGCTGTCTGAGTTAGCTAAGCAGCCCGAGTCATCTGTGCCGCAGGACCACGAAATTGTAGTCGACTCAGCGAGCGTGCAAACCGATGCCTCATCTGATCTTGACGAGTACCCAGATCCTCCTGATGAGCCCCCAGCCGAACTACTGCTCTCCTATGAGGAGCGGCAACTGACCGAGTGTTCCACGCAGGTCTTGGTGGTCGATGGTCGGCCGCGCTTTCACCTAAAAGCCTGCCCGCATTTGAGTGACAAAACGGCAGAGCCTTTGGTGCTCGCAGAAGCGGCAGAGCTCGGTTTTACGTCATGCTCGTTGTGCGCGGCTGCAACTACCGTCCTCGCCGCCAAGGCTAAAGCCGGCAGTCTCTGAGAGCGTGCCCAGCGACTCGCCGTGGGCCGGGCATGGCAAGCACTGACAGGCAAGCGACCTGAGACCCTCACCTACTTTCCGGGCAGCACACGCTGACCCCACCGAGTTCCCAGACACGCCCTAAGAGCTGAAATCTAGCCGGCGCCGCGCAGCAAAATCTGGCCACCGATACTCCACCTGTGGATAACGGGAGCGGTGGTTGACGTTGAGCAGATAGTGTGCTGGGTATGAGTTTTTTGGGGCCTGATGTGAAGCTGAAGCCGTGGCGTAGGGCTGGTTGGCGGCAGGGTTGGTGGTGGCGTGATCGGCTTCCGACGGTGCTGTGCGTGGTGGCGTTGGTGTTGGCGGTGATGGTGCCGCTGGGTGTGGTGTGGGCGTTGCATGAGCATTCTTCGGGTGGACATTCGCCGGACGTGAGTGGTGGGGGGTCGGATACGCCGTCGTCGGGTGTGTCGGTGGGGCCGGGTCGGGCGCGTGAGCAGCCGCCGGTGCTTCCGGATAAAGTGCGGGAGTTTTCTCGGGCGGGTATTGAGGCCACGATCCGGTTCGAAATCGACGCGATCAATTACGCGCAGCGCACCGGCGACCTGGACCCGCTCCAAAGAGTGTACGACACACCCACGTGTCAGGCCTGCAAACTTTTAGTAGAACGATTTTCGGCCACTCTTGTTAACGGCACACATCTTGTCGATAGCGAATATGTGGTAACAAGCATTCAGGCACTTACTGGTATAGGCCGAGACGGAGACCATCTCGGCGACGCCATCGTAACTGAGAAACAGCCTAAAGAAGCAAAGCTGATCGACAAAGACGGAAAAGAAATCAAGAAATACCGGCCTAATTCTGAAGCGAAAATTCGTTACTCGCTCAGCTTCGGCGCGGGCCATTGGGCCATCCAAAACATATCCACGGGAGAAGTGTCGTGAATCGTCGACTGATTGTGCCAGTGGTGTGCTGCGTGGTCTGGATCATGGCCCCAATTGGGGTGGTCTACGCAGCTGATCCTACGCCGCCGGTGAACGTCACCGGATCGACCCAGGGTTCGGATTCGTTCCGCACAGAGGCGAAGCGGCCGGGGGCTCCTGGACGTTCGTCTTCTGAGCGCGTGGCTGTCCCGGCTGGGCGGGTTACGAAGCAGGTTACGGTACGGCCGACATGCACGGTCAACAATACTGATCCCAACGCTGCCCGGTACATATCCAACTGCGTACCCGACACATGCGCCAACGGGCAAAATCAATACATTCAGATCACTAAAGACCTCCAGAAAAATTCTGATTCACTCGATATTATTTGCGGCGCGCCTAAGGCCGATCCGGGTGCGTTGGCGGTGCAAGAGTTTTACCGTAGCTCGGCGCGGGTGTCTGCGCCGTTGACGGCGCCGGCGACCACCACGTTGGCCAACTTCCCCAGCATTTTCTGGTCTGACACCGTTGCCTACGAGCAGCCCACCAACATCACGGTAGCCAACGTACGGTTGAAGCTGATACCGGCACGCTACGTGTGGGACTTCGGCGACGGTGAAACAATGACCACCACCGATCCTGGTAAACCCTATGACCCCCAACTAGTAAAAATGAGGGGTATTTAGTTTTCCGGACAGGTTATTTTATGTTTTTTCGGTATTCGTTTTCGATGTGTTGTGGTGTTTGGTAGCCGAGGCGTGAGTGGAGTCGTTGCCGATTGTAGAACA
>JBBSOC010000068.1:0-11568 GCA_038260095.1 Mycobacteriales bacterium
ATCACCGGAGTCTGCACCCGAATCGCTCAACGCATCCTTGCCCTCACCGCCGCGATCTGGCACAACGACACCCTCGGCCTCGCCACACGACGCTCACTCACCGCCTACGACCACTAACCCCTTGGAATCAACCATCTAGGTCTGAGCGAAGCTCAGAATCAGGTCGATCAAATCGCAGCGGATTCGAACATGCCGAAAATCCTCCTATCGAAGCCTGGCCTAGATGTCACAACAGGCCAGGCTAGGTGAGGTCATGTTTGGCCTTGCCACAACTGGGGCAGCGGTGTTAGCGGCTTCTACCCCACGCCCAGGAGGCGACGGAAGGCCTACCAGCGGTGATAGCCGCCAAGGCGACAGTAATCGCGTCCGCCAAGTACCCTCGAAACGGCTTGATAAAGGACCAAAACATAGTTAAACTGCGCTATTTTGCTGCAAACGAAAACAAAGCCTATCGATCCACCTGCTAAAGCCGGTCGGCGACAAAGGGGAAGTGCTGCCGGAGTTGCTTTACTTCTTCGGCGCTTACATCGGCTGTGAGCACTGTCTCGCCATATGAAGCTTCGGCTAACACCCGTCCAGCCGGATCGATGATGCGGCTGTCGCCGGCATACGTTAGCTTCGGATCGGCGCCAACCCGATTAACCCCTACGACATAGGCTTGGTTCTCGATCGCTCTAGCGGCCAGCAAAGTACGCCAATGTTCGCGTCTAGATTCGGGCCAGTTCGCTACCACGATATAGCAATCGGTCTGGGGCGCTAAGGCCCACAGCTTATCGGCAAAACGCAGGTCATAGCAGATGAACAAGCTCACTGAGAGTCCTTCGACGTTCACCGTCAAGCTAGATTCGCCAGGCTCATAATGTTTATGCTCTTCCCCGTAGCTGAACAGGTGCCGCTTGGCATACCGGTGCACCGCGCCATCAGGAGACACCACCAAACCAGTGTTGCGAGGACGCCCGGTTGCAGACCAGCGCTGCGGTAGAGAAACAACTAGCCAGACACCATGCCGCGCGGCGGTCGATATCAGAAACTGTTCACTGGGTCCGCCTTGCTCCTCCGCAATGAGTTCGGTGTCCATGGAAAAACCCGTGGCGTACATCTCGGCGAGCACAATTAAACGTGCTCCAGCGGCGGCGGCTTGCGCGATCATCGGGATCAGCCGGCGCTGAGTTGCCGCGGGATCTTGCCACACTATGTCGTGCTGAACAGCCGCTACCTTCACGAGATAAACCCTCCGAGCCGCCGAAGAGCTTCTTCCAGCACAGCGAGCTGCTTACAGAACGCGAACCGGACCAGCGATGTGCCCGCGTCAGTGTCGTAAAACACGGCGCTGGGAATCGCGACTACACCCGCCTTATGCGGCAGCTCGCGGCAGAAAGTCTCGCCGTCGGAGTAGCCCACGCTACGCACATCCACGGTCGCGAAGTACGTGCCGGCCGGGCGGTGCACATCGAACCCGATCTTCTCCAGTCCGTCACAGAGTAGATCCCGCCGCTGACGCATCCCTTCGATGAAAGTCGTGAAGTAGCTCCCGCCCAGGTCCAGGCCACGTGCCACGGCGTACTGAAAGGGGCCACCGTTGACGTAGGTCAGGAACTGTTTGGTAGTACGCACCGCCGCAACAAGCTCAGCCGGTCCGCATACCCACCCGATCTTCCAGCCAGTGCAACTAAAAGTCTTGCCCGCGCTGGAGATGACAAGAGTACGATCTCGCATGCCAGGCAGCGATGCGATCGGAATATGCACACCTGAGAAAACAAGGTGTTCATACACTTCATCGGTGACGACGAGTAGGTCATGCTCGCGTGCCACTTGGGCGATTAGCTCAAGCTCGGCTCGACTGAAAACTTTGCCGGTGGGGTTATGCGGAGTGTTAAGCAGAATCAGTTTGGTGCGATTGGTGATCGCTGCACGAAGTTCCTCGGCGTCAAACGCGTAGTCAGGCGCGCGAAGTGTCACAACCTTGCGTTGTCCTTGAGCCATAGCGATCGTGGCTGCGTAGCTGTCGTAGAGAGGCTCGAACACCACAACCTCATCGCCTGGGTTGAGTAGCGCCAACATTGCCGCGGCGATCGCTTCAGTGGCACCTGCCGTAACCAGAATTTCGGTATCACTATTGAGCTCGGACGCATACCAGCGACGCTGGTGGCGGGCGATCGCTTGGCGTAGTTCGGGAATCCCAAGCCCGGGAGGGTACTGATTGTGCCCAGCCTTAATGGCCTCGACGGCGGCGTCGAGCAGCTCAGGTGGCCCATCGCTATCCGGAAAACCTTGGCCTAAGTTGATACTTCCCGTCGCAACCGCGAGCGCCGACATCTCGGCGAAGATCGTAGCTCCAAACCCTTGAAGATGACTGGCAAGATACGGCGTAGGCATGCTCGGCAGCGTACAGGGCTTGAAACTGAAGCTCCGTTGCCGACTACAACGACCCTTTGACGGCAACCCATTCGGTGGGTTGGCCGGTCACGACGGCGATGCGGTCGTAGTCGGCGTCGTAATGCAGCACTGTTGCCCTGTGCAATTCGGCAGTTGCCGCGATGATGAGGTCTGGTAGCCGAAAATGTCGGTGCTGGCTCGCGGCAGCCAACAAGCGGTGCACCGCTAGCGCACGATCCATGACCTGTGTCGTCACGTCCATCCAGCGATGCCCATGTAGTGCGCTCCACAAAATCTCATAGCTGCGCGGGTTCGGGGCATTGTTGAGGTATTCCAGTGCGCTCATTTGGCAAGCCGCCAGCCTGCCCTCCATCAGCAGAGTTTCGAACCGCTGCCGCACCTGGCCATGTTGTGCGCGTAGTACGTAAACCGAGGTGTCAGCAAGGTAGACGGTCCCTGTCATCAGGCTGCTTTCTCGGCCAGGGCTTCCTGAGTGAGCTGCGAGAGGTCACGGCCGCCGCCGTAGCCCCACCCACGATCGGAGCTGGTGAAATCTACCGACACGCTGTCTAGCGCCGCTACGATCTCTGCTGCTTGCTTGCGCTGCGCGAATGAGCGCAGCGCAGTGTTGATGGTGGCCACCTTAGTATCGGTACCCAAAACATCACGAGCAGCGTCGAGCCAATCGGGGTTTACGTCTACAGTGATGCGCGTCATGACTTATATAATACACCATTTTAAGCTATTTTTTAGCACCAATTTGTTTCTAAATTAGACACCAGCTATCCCATGAACTGGCAGAGCAGTAGCGGGCAATAGCTCGCGCCAGGCAAGGGTAATACTAAGGCCATGTCGCGTCTTCTCCACCGAATAGGCTCGTTCAGCGCTCGGCATCCTTGGCGGATGGTGAGCGGGTGGCTCCTCATCGTTGCGGTGATCGGTGGCCTTGCCGCAAGCTTCAGCGGTGTGTACAACGACAACTTCCGGGTTCCCGGCTCCGACTCGCAGCATGCGCTCGACCTGCTCGCCGCTCGATTTCCGGCCTTTAGCGGCGCCGATGCTCGGGTCGTAGTACATGCCGACCATAGCCGCGTCACTAACGGCCACGCCTCTAACGGCATAGCCACTAACGGCATAGTGGATCCGGCAGAGCTACAGGAAGGCATCGCCCGGCTGAAGAAGCTGCATGGTGTGGCAACGGTTGAGCCACCCCAGTTCAATGCCGCACGGAACACCGCGCTGATCAATGTGCAATACAACATTCCGGTTACCGACTTTAAGGGCACGGAAGGTCTCGACTCACTGCGTGGAGCAACCAAACCGATCCGCGATGCCGGTTATGACGTGGAGTATGGCGGGCAAATTCCCGAGAACATCATCATCCCGAGCGGTCTACCTGAGGCCATCGGAATCAGCGGCGCCGTGATTATCTTGCTGATCGCTTTCGGTTCCCTTCTTGCCGCTGGCGCGCCGTTGATCGTGGCCGCGGTGGGGATTGTCACCGGACTCTCCGGCGTGGGCCTGTTGGCCGCGATGACAGACGTGAGCACGTTCGTACCAACGCTGGCGGTGATGATCGGGCTCGGCGTAGGGGTTGATTACGCGCTGTTCGTAGTGACCCGCTTCCGGCAAGAGCTCCGCGCTGGGAAGCCGGTTCCAGAGGCCGTCGCGCTGGCAAACGCGACGGCCGGGCAATCAGTGGTCTTCGCCGGTATCACGGTGTTGGTGTCCATCTCGGGTCTAGTGTTTAGTGGGCTCCCGGTCTTCACCACGATGGGTTTCGGCACAGGGATCGTCGTCGCGGTCACCATGGTCACAGCCGTGACGCTGTTACCGGCGATTCTGGGATTGCTAGGTATCCGGCTGCTCCCAAAGAAGGTGCGCCGCCAGCTCGCCGAGCCCGACGGACATACCCGACCGCTTCCTGGCGGCCCCCCGAAATGGGTACAGCGACTCGCCAGGCGGGTGGAACGTCGTCCGCTGGTGTGGACGATCGGCGCTCTCGTCGTCTTAGCACTATTTGCCACACCGCTGTTGGATATGCGCACCTGGCCTTCAGACGCCGGAGCGGAGCCGACGTCGAACACGGTGCGGCGCTCGTACGACCTCATAGAGCAAAGCTTCGGGCCCGGATACAACAGTCCGCTGCTGGTGGCGGTCGATTTAAAACGGGTCGACCGGGCACAGCTCACCCAGCTGGACACTGACCTGGCACATGTCAAGGGGGTTATGTCGGTGACTCCACCGCGGCTGGCGCCAGATAAAAGCGCCGCGATTATCACCGTCATCCCGGAGTATCCGTCTCAAGATAAGCGCACTCCGGGGTTGGTGCAACGGGTCCGGAATGTCGCACCCACTGGCGCGAGTGTGGCTGGTCTTACCGCGATCTACGACGACGTCTCTGACACTCTCGCCCAGAACATGTGGAAGGTCATCGTGGCGGTAGTCGGTGCGTCATTGCTGCTACTGACGCTGATGTTTCGGTCTGTAGTTATCCCGATTAAGGCAGCCGTGATGAATCTGCTCTCGATCAGCGCGGCCTACGGCGCGGTGACTGCGGTATTCCAGTGGGGCTGGGGTGCCGAGCTCCTGGGGCTACCGCATGCGGTGCCGGTGTCCAGCTTCTTACCGGTGCTGATGTTCGCGCTGTTGTTCGGGCTCTCCATGGATTACGAAGTCTTCTTGCTTTCCCGAATCCGAGAGCACTGGATCACTACCGGGGACGCCAAAGGCGCGGTCATCGCCGGCTTGTCATCCACGGCGCGGGTGATCACCAGCGCCGCGCTCATTATGGTGACGGTGTTTGCGGGCTTCTCGCTCGACCCGTCCGTTGTAGTGAAAATGGTCGGCGTAGGGATGGCTACCGCGATCGCGGTCGACGCCACCATCGTACGCCTAGTCTTAGTGCCCGCCGTGATGATGCTGCTCGGCGAACGAAACTGGTGGCTCCCCCGCTGGCTAGACCGGATTCTTCCACACTTGGATCACGAGGGACCGTCCACGGAACCAACGCGTGCGTAGCGGCTGGGGTTCACCACGTAAGCGGCGAATCGCACGGAGATGGTAACTGGCTGCGTCGCAGGCATGCACGCAATCCGCCGAGCAAGTTCGTCGTGGTCAAGGTGTCGGGCGCTCGGTCCCATTAGAACAACCTGTTCGATCTCGTGAGGCGTCATGGCCGCGAAGTATGTGAGGGTTTTAGGCCGAGCTGCCAGCTCAAAATCTTTGAGTATCGCGTCTAGCCGGGCCTGTTTGCGACCATCCACGCTCAGCAAGCCCAGAGTTTCCACCAGTTCACAGAGATGTTCGCCGGTCGGGGTGGCGACGATGAACACTCCGTCCAGGCGAAGGATTCGTTCAATCTCCGGGACGTTTCGAGGACCGAAAACGCTCATGACAATCGCTGTGGAGTTATCGGCAAAGGGCAGTTCCGCCCATACGTCAGCGGCGATGGCGGTGGCACGCGGATGCGCTTGCGCGGCTACGCGCAACGCGAACTTCGAAGCATCCACAGTCACACCGGTCCAGTCGGGCAAGACATCTAAAACATGAGAAAGGTAATAGCCGGTTCCCCCGGCTAGATCAACCACGTATTCCTGCTCTGCTCCCCCGACCAGGCAGTGCGTCAGCTCGGCAAGTGCTGTTCCCAAGGGTTCATAGTGGCCTCTGGCTAGAAAGCTTCGCCGCGCTGCGACCATCCGCGCCGTGTCACCAGTACCGAGTCGGGACTGGCCCGACAGCAAGCTGAGATATCCCTGCCTCGCCAGGTCAAAGGTATGACGCTCTGGGCAAAGCACGGATTTTTCCAATAGCCGTAACGGTTGCTGACAGATCGGGCACTGAAGGATGGCCAACGCACGGCTTAACGCACCAGTCTCGTCTGCCCGTCTTCTGGCGGTTGGGTGCTCCACCGCCATCATGCCGCCGCCATTCTCGTTCATTAGTGACCCTGATGCCAGTTTCTACACCATCACATCGGTGACGGACAGTAACCTTGAGAAATTACACGAGGTGATTCGACGGGAGAAACACATGCAGTTCATGGTGATGAGCAGACGGCGCACCGAACAGTTCGACGTTGCCGACTTCGAGCGGGTCATCCCCGACGAGACGGATCGGATCCGGCAGCTCTACGCCGACGGTGTAGTCCGTCAGATCTGGTTGCGGGACGACCTGCTCGGAGCCTGCTTCGTAATAGAGGCGTCAACCGTCGAGGATGCCCGCAGCATCGTCGACGCCTTACCCATGGCGCGCTTAGGGCTTTCTGAGTTCACTGTGCTCCCCCTCCGCCCCTACCGCGGCTTCGGACCGCGCTGAGGATCAGCTTTCCTGAGCTGATCTAAGCCCCATCGGTAGAACAAGTAAAGGAAGCAACCGACATGGATTTGCACCTTACCGACAAGGTTTACGTAGTCACCGGTGCCTCAGCTGGTATAGGAAAGGCCACCACACAGCTGTTCGCGCAAGAGGGGGCGATTGCCGTGGGCATCGCCCGAAACCCTGACGGCATGGCCGACCTCGGGGACCGGATTCAGCCGCCGCCGGATTCAGCCGCCGCGGTATCCGGTCAAATATCGTTTCGCCAGGTCCTACCCGGACCGAGCTGTGGGACAAACCGGGTGGTTTCGCGGAACAACTTTCCGCTCAGTTCGACCTTCCAACCGAGGAAGCAATAGATCATTTCGGACATGACGTGCGGAGACTTCCCAGTGGGCACCTAGGAACACCGGAAGACGTCGCCCGAGTGATCGCCTATCTGCTCTCGCCGCTGGCAGGCCAGGTCACTGGGGCCAAGTGGGGGGTGGACGGCGGCGCGCTCCGCCAAATCTGATCGTTGGGCCCCGTGCTCGTAGCGTATGAGGACTTCGAGTTCAGGCCAGGACCGGACTCCGCTCTCTACTGAGTTCTTCCTCCGTAGTGTCCGAGGTCTCCGCGGTTATACCCGACGACGTGCCACCGCGACGCCGCGCGAACAACAGGATCGCAAGCAGCGCAGCACCCCAGACGATTCCAGCGGCACCCATCAGGCCAGCGCTAAATCCATCGGTCATCGCTTGTGGGGCGTTGATGCCGTCCGCGAGAGCGTTGGTCGTCACTGAGGTAGCAGGCGTCGTGAGGACAGCGACGCCGAGAGCTCCCCCAACCTGTTGCGTCGTGTTGATCAACCCCGACGCAAGCCCTGCTTCGTTACTCGGCACTCGAGAGGTGGCGGCGATCATCAGCGGGATCACAGCAAAGGTTGCACCGATAGTGGCGAGCAAGGACGGCGCCATCACGTCAGTGAAGTATGTGCCATCCGCTGGTATCCGCGAGAACCACAACAACCCCGCACCCATGAGTAGCAGACCGGTGACGCTCGGCACCTTGTAGCCAATCCGAGTGACGAGCTTGGAAACCGGCGTTGCCAAGAAGGCAAAGGCTAGCGCAACCGGCAGCTGCACCAGACCTGCTTGGATCGGGGTATATCCCAGCACTTGCTGCGAATACAGCGTCAGAAAGAAAAAGAGCGAGAACATCGATGAGGTTGCCAGCAGCGTCAACAGGTTCGCGTTCCGTAACGCCGTGAGGCGGAAGATCCGCAGCGGTACCAACGGCTGCGTCGACCGCGCCTCGATGATGACAAAGGCAATTAGGAGCGCGACGGCAAAGCCAAGCAAACCCAACGTCTGGCCAGACCCCCATCCGGCCTTTCCCGCGTCAACAAGCGCATAGATCAGCACCGCTAGCCCGCCGGTGACGGTGATGGCACCTCCGAAATCGAAGGAACGCTGCCGTACTTCCGAACGCCCTTCGGGAAGGAAGCGCGGAGCCAAGGCTATGGCGATCACCGCTATCGGCACATTGACCCATAGCACTGCCTGCCAGCCGAACCATTCAGTGAGGAACCCACCGAGTATGGCGCCCGCGGCACCGCCCATTCCCGCGACCGATACCCAAATTCCCAATGCCTTATTCCGCTCAGCTGGGACGGTGAACAGGGTCATCACCAGCGAAAGTGCCGCCGGCGAAGAGGATGAGCCCTATCATGAAAAGGCGGCGGCGGCCGAGTAGATCAGCGGCGCGGCCACCCAACATCAGCAGACCGCCAAAGGTCAGCATGTAGGCGTTTACGACCCACGAAAGGTTCTCGGGGGCAAAATTCAAATCGTTCCCAATACTCGGGAGCGCGACAAGCACAATCGCGGTGTCCAGGATGAGGAAAAACTGTGTGGTGCGCGGCGGAATCGCGAAAAAGTTCTTCGCGCCGCCCGGGAAGCCTTCGCCGAAGAGGGAGTAGACGCCCAAATGGACACTGTCGCTCACCGGGCCGGGGTGGGCGTCGGCACACTGTATCGCCACTTCCCCACAAAACACGCGTTAATAACTGAGATCATCCGACAGTGGCTGGTTGACCGGATAGCCATCGCGGAGCATGCCAGCACTATCGAAGACCCGACCGCGGCATTGCACTTTGTGATCCAGCAGGCAGCCAAGCACTTTTACGAGCATGCCGGGCTTCGCAACGCGTTTGCCGAAGTCAACGGTGCCACCATGTGCGAAGCTGAAAGCGCAGCGTTGCGCGACTCACTAGAAACGATCATTGCCCGAGCTCAAGAGGCTGGTGTCATCCGCGCAAATGTAGACGTAAATAGCTTTCTCTCGCTGCTGTGTGGACTGTCGGCCTCGATCTCCGCCGGAGCTCCATGGCAGTGCAGTGCTGATATCCTCGCCGCCGGCCTCGCGCCAGAGCGGACAGTGGGGGCGACCGTCTAGCAGATCACGCGCATAACGAAACAGCTTGAACGGCGAGTGGTTCTCTATGTCCTCGAAGAACATAGATTTCAAATGTGTATGACGACGATGCCGGCCTCGGGGAGCGTTGCCGTGTATGCGCGGATGTCGTGAGGGTCGGAGGTGAGGATGACAGCGTTGCCGTGTTTGGCGGCGGTAAGCGCGACCAGCGCATCAACAACGTCTGGGTTCTTCTTGGCGGCAAGCACCGCATCGCCGAGCATGACACCAGCTCTTTTGTAGTCTTGGATGGTGTAGTCGGTGTAGGTCGCGCAGTCGTTTAAGTAGCGAGAGACAATGTAACGAGTCTGCGGACTGTCCCGCCATACCTGGGCCAGCACAGGACCAGGAACAATGGGTCGGACACGTCGTATGATCGCCGCATGTTCGGCTTGCGCCTTCTTCTTGCGTCCGGTCAAAGCGATAAGCATCCCGGCGTCGTAGACAACGGCATCGATCATGCGGCGCGAGGCAGCGCAGTGCCTAGTAGCGCATCCCACTTAAGCTGAATCTGGGCCTCCTCGTTCGCCTCCAACCGCCCATCGGCTGACGGCGGTGGCCACGAAAACGCCGGGGCGGGAGCTTCGTTATCGGCGATACGTCTATCTATTTCAGCGAACGTCGCAGCAACTTGTTCCTCGCGCTCCACAAGCGCAAGGGCTGCCTTGCCAATGTAGGACGAAACGTCCTGTCCCGCGAGAGCAGCAGCAGCCTTGATGCGAGCCGCACGAGCTTCATCTAGCGAGATAGAAAAGCGTGTCTTCATAATACCCGGATCGTAACACGTCGTGTGCTAATAGGCTTTAGCTCAGCTCAGTAGCAGCCGATACCCACCTAAGTAGTGGCTGAGATGGGCTTGCCGTGTTTCTGGCGGTACACAAGATCGTCAAGGATGGCTTGCGCGGCGGTGGCGCCAAATCGAGTAACTCCAATATTGGCCATTTCCAGCAGAGTATCCAGACTCCGCACTCCCCCGGCGGCTTTCACTTCAACTTTGGACGAAACCGCCGCTCGCATGAGTTTAAGGTCTTCCAACGTCGCGCCGCTGGGAGCAAACCCGGTGGAGGTTTTGACGAACGCGGCACCAGCCCGTTCAGCCGCTTGGCAACCAGCTATCTTCTCGGCATCCGAAAGGTAGGCGTTTTCCAGGATCACCTTGACAGGTACGCCGCAGGCGTCAACGACCGCACGAATATCGGCTTCAACGTAGGCAAGTTCACCAGAACGCAGCCGACCAATGTTGAGCACCATGTCGATCTCTTGTGCGCCCTGTTCCACCGCGGTCCGGGCTTCACTGACCTTGGTGGAAGTAACGGAGTCACCATGAGGGAACCCCACAATGGCGCCAACCAACACATCCGTCCCGGCAAGTAGCTCAGCTGCCACCACTACATCGCAGGGGCGGATGCACAGCGAGGCAACCCGGTAGCGGACCGCGAGTTCGCAACCCGCACGGATCTGGTCATCAGTCAGCTCAGGACGAAGCAACGAGTAGTCGATCATCTTGGCGATCTGGTCGACGGTGACGGTCTCTGGGGTGAAAGGCGCAGGCATAGAAGCTCTCCTTGAGCGGGTCAGGCGCTTGCTCCGCCGTCGATAACCAGATCGGTACGGGTCAGCAAACGGATCAACGTCCACAATCTAGTCGGTAAATGACCGGTCGGGGCATGTTCCTAATACGTTGCGACGCGAGACGATGAGATGTTGACACCATATCCGTAAGTAGCTCTAAACCACTGGGCGTAGGGGTTATGGTGTAACGATACGCCGGCGGTCAATAGGTGACCGGACCATCAACGAAGGAGACTGGATCATGAATAGGCGTATTGTTGTTGGGGCCTTGGCACTGGCCGCGTTGCTCGCGGGTGCCGCTGGGACGGCGGTGACTGCTGTGGGTGAACCGCAAAAAACGCTCGCATGTGGGGACACCCCCGGATTATGCCCCAATCCCCCGGACCCCACTCCAAACCCACAGCCCCGGAACCATTCCCGGTTGATACCGCCGGCGCGTGCTTACTATTTAAGGTGACTGAGGCCCTACCAGGCCCGTCTTCCCCATCGGCAGTAACCGACCCCGCCCCCCCCAGGACCTCTGACTCCATAATTTCCCTGTCTAGTGCTGTGACCGGGAACGTTCACCGGGTGGACGTTGATCTTAAATCCGGAGCGTTGCCGGTAGGGTCCGCGCCTATGAGTGCTTATGTGATCGCGGAGGCTGCTCGGGCCTGGAACGAGTCGGCTGCCTATCGGGAGATCGCCGCCTTGCGCAGCCGCAACACAGACAGCAGGCGGCTGATTGTCGAGGGGCTGCCGTCGAACGGGTCGTGAATTAGAGGGTGTTTTGAAACTTAGGGTGGTGGGGTGTTTCGTGCGAGTCGCCGTGACATGAGCATGATCATTGCGATGTAGGTGATGGTTTCG
>JBBSOC010000069.1:0-11527 GCA_038260095.1 Mycobacteriales bacterium
AACAAACCACTAACAAAAAATTAACGGTATGCCACCGAAACCCCCCCCAAAACAAGAAAGGGCCACAAACGACACACACAAAACCATAAACACACTGTTGAGTTCTCAAACAACACCACACACCACAACGCCCCGCTAAAGGCAAAGGTGGGGTGAACTTGGCTATTCGCCGAGTGACTTATCTTGTGGCTACTGCGGCTAACCGCCGCGGCAACATGGCCAAGTATAACCACGACAGCGTGGGGCTGCGTAAGCTGCCCTCCGTGATGCAGATTAGCGCAGGTGCGCAGCCCCATGACGTGCATGAACATCTTCAGCCCCTCGGTGTCGACAACGAGGTGGGCAGCTTGCGCACGGTGCTACTGCATCGACCTGGTGCAGAACTAGGCCGGCTCACTCCCAGCAACAACTCAAGTTTGCTTTTTGATGGGCTTCCGTGGGTAGCTCGCGCCCAAGAAGAACACGACAGGTTCGCCGAAGTGCTGCGCGACCGAGGAGTGGAGGTGGTTTACCTTGCTGAACTACTAGAGCAGGTTTTCGACAACATCGAAGCCCGCGCAATGGCCACAGCGTCCGTAATTAATCAGCGGCGGCTTGGCCACGGGCTGCGAACCGCCCTGGTCAGCCACCTCGAAGGACTCGATCCAGCCAAACTAGTAGACACACTTATTGCCGGTCTCGCGTCCGACGAGCTGCCAACCAGCCTGAGCCTAGTTCACAAACTGATGAGCCCTGCAGACTTCATTATCGATCCACTGCCAAATCTGCTGTTCACGCGAGATTCCAGCTTCTGGTTGCGTAATCACGTAGGTATCAGCAGCTTCGCGATGAGCGCTCGCCAACGAGAGGCCAGCTTGTTGCAGGCCATCTACCGCTACCATCCTCGATTCTCGGCGACACCGCAGCTGTATCAACCTCAGCTGGAGTTGCTGGAAGGCGGTGACGTCGTGCTGTTGGGTAAGGGGGTCATCGCGATCGGTGTCGGGGAGCGCAGCACCGCCGCAGGCGTCGAGCGGTTAGCTGGTCGGGTGCTGCAAGCCAAGCTCTGCCATACCGTCTTGGCTGTCCCCATTCCGGTAAGCAGAGCGACTATGCATTTAGACACGCTGGCCACAATGGTCGACAGGGAAACCCTCGTCACCGACGGGCACACTATGCAAAACCTCGTCGCCTATCCGGTGCGGCTCTGGAAACCGACGGAAGATTCTGATGCCGCACAGATACAGATCGGCGAGGCCGCACCACTTCTGCAAGCGGCAGCGCAGGCGTTGGAGATCGATGCGCTGCGCGTGATCGACACTGGAGAAGATCGCATCATTGCCGAACGCGAGCAATGGGACGACGGAAATAATACCTTGTGCTTAACACCGGGCACCGTGGTTGCCTACGAACGCAACACCAAGACGATTCGAAAGCTGGAAACTGTCGGAATTGAGGTCATCGCGATTCGCGGCAGCGAGCTGGGGAGCGGCCGGGGTGGACCTAGGTGTCTGTCCTGCCCAATCCAGCGCGACGCCTAAATAGCCGCCAAGCGGTCTAACTGCTCGCGTACCTGACGAGGACGATTAGTAATCACGGCATCTACACCCAGCGCTGCCAGCCGCGCCACGTCGACCGGTTTATCCACAGTCCACACGAACACTTTCCTGCCGGCTTGGTGAGCACGGGCAACGTACTCGGGCCGGTGGCGCAGTGCACCAAGCCATGGGCCGACAATCGGCGCTGCCGTGGTTCCTACAGCGGCCGAGTGGAACTGTCCTCTCGGCGGTATGGCAACGAAGAGCTGCACGGTAGACAGACAAGGCGCCAAGAGCCTGACTCTCCGTATCGCCTGCGGAGATTTTGACATCACCATCACTGAGGAGCCTTGCGTCTCCGAGGGGTGATGCAGATCGAAATGCTGTAATAGCGCGACCAAGGCCCGTTCAATCTCGCCGCGGAATCGACTGGGATGCTTCGTCTCAATGAGAAGGCGCAGCGGGGCGTCACAACCGACGAAGAACTCCAGTAAACGACGGAGTGTCAACACCCCCTCGTTTACTCCCAGCTGAGATGGGTGGGAGTAACCAGCTTTCCAAGATACGAAGTCCAGCCGTTGGAGCTCCTCGAGCTCACGCCGGGCCACCGAGCCTCGTCCGTTGGATACCCGGTGCACCCGTCGGTCATGAACACACACCAAATGCCCATCTTGGGTCATCCGTACGTCGCATTCCCAACCGTCGGCACCATCTTCCAGGGCCTGCTGGTACGCCGCCAGGGTGTGTTCTGGTGCCAACGCTGAAGCACCGCGATGTGCGATAACCAGCGGACGTTCAGTCATGGCGCACCAAGCTTTAGCTGCCGTGGTTAACGTCGGCAGGGGGGTGCTGAGCTAGGTAAACCGGCAGCGTATCGCTGTTGATAGCGGCACCGAGCTCTTTGGTTGCAACCATGTCCGCAAATTCGTAGGAGACTCCGTCAATGTTTCGCCCGGGGAGCATCTGGAGACCCATAAAAGTCGCGTCCGAGGGACGAAGTCCCTTAAGGTTGAACACTAAATCTTGCACCGGCATACTTTTATCCACCGTCAGATTATTTGTGGCAGTAATCAGTAGTTTATCTAGCTTCCGTGGATCAGTGATCATACTGGTTTGGGTAATTCGATTCATCAGTGCGAACAAGAACTGTCGCTGCCGTTCTTGTCGGTCGAAATCGCCGCGAGGTAGACCATAACGCTGCCGAACATACGCCTCCGCCTTTTTCCCATCCAAGTGCTGTGGACCCTGCTCAAACACAACTTGGCTACGCGGGTCTTTAACCCGTTTGTCAACCACCACGTCTACACCACCGACAGCTTCGGTGAGCTCGCGAACAGCTTTGAAGTTGACGACCACGGGATAGTCGATGGATACCCCCAGCAGGTTATTCACGGTAGCTACTAGCAGCGGCGCACCCAGTCGATCCCCGCCAAAAGCATATGCGGCATTGATTTTGTCTTTGCCGCCTTTATAATCGCCCATCGGCGGAATGGATACGTCCGTATCACGCGGGATAGAAATTACGTAGGCATTCTTTTTATCCTTGGGTATGTGAACAAAAATGATCGTGTCAGCACGTTCACCCTTGACAGAGGCAACCCGACTACTAGGGTCGTTTGGATCGTAGTCCTCCGGAGTGCGTTTATCCGTACCAATAATAAGAAAGTTCAGCGGAAAGGTCGCCTTCTTTCCGCTGATGCGGTTCGCCCCTAACAGATCCGCGCGATTGATGTTTTTTTCATACCGCTGCTCCAAGAACAGGTGCCCACCGTAAGCTATCGACGATAGCAACACTAAAATGACGCCAAAAACTACGCACAGCCGGGCCCAAAGAGGTGATTTGAGCTTCTTGTTTTTTTTGTCCCTATTTTTGGCGTGCCGGAATTCGCGCGACCCCGAACCTTGGACTCGGTATGCCTCTGGAATATCGAACGCCTCCGAATCTCTGCCCATGGATTTATTTGTGTCTGACTCGCCGGTAGGCACTAGTTGCCAATCGCAGCGCTACTTGTCGGGTTGCTCCGCAGCCAGCCAGCTACATCATCTTGAGCTACCGAACCAAAGAGCTTACTCGCGGCTACGCGGTCAGATATCACCACACTCTGCCCATCTATAGCCTGGCTACCACTGACCGGCATGGTGATGAACGAAACATCTTCGGAACGAATCTTTCTCAATTGCACCGCAGTGTCGGGAAGCGAGAACTTTCGGTCTACCGTAACCGTATCCGCGGTAGCTTCTAAGAACGATTTCATTTTACCAGGGCTCGTGAGCGTACCCGTGTCTGTGGCCTTTTGCAGGAGAGCTCGCAAAAAAATGTGCTGTCGCACAATTCGGTCAAAATCGCCGCGCGGTAGACCGTACCGCTGCCGTACATAATCCAGGGCAGCAGCGCCATCAAGGTGGTTAACCCCTTGGGTGAAGGTTCGCTTACTGCGAGGGTCTGTCACGGTCTGCTTCACAGCCACGTCCACGCCGCCCAGCGCATCGGTCATGCGTTTGAAGCCGCCGAAGTCGATTTTGACGATGTGATCTATGCGCACGTCGGTTAAAAGCTCAACGGTACGAACCGTGAGCGGGATGCCGCCCCAAGCGCTGGCCGCGTTGATCTTTGCTTTTTGACCACCGTTGCCGGCCGAATCTCGCGGGATGCTGACCCATAGATCACGCGGAATGGAGACCAGATACGCCTTGCGGTGGTCACGATCCAAGTGGGCGATCATCAGTGAATCCGAGCGATCCCCGTTCACTCCAGGATCCTCTCCTGGAGCCCTAGAATCCGAACCAATTATCAAGATGTTCATTGCGCCGTTTACCAGCCTTGCCGGACGCCCCCCGGTGATTTGGTCGAAAACGTCCGTTCGATGCAGACGCTTGTCTAGTGAGTCAGCAAAGTACAGCCCGCATGCCAGGCCGCTGAAACCCAATATTGCCATGAAACCAATCAGGATGAGAAAAATACGCCCCCAACGCACGTGTTTACGAGATGGCCTCGACTCGGTACTGGGAGGCTTGACAGGCATTGTCGAAGAACGGGTAGCGGAGGATTGGTTAGGTGGAAGGCGAGGGCTACCACTCGAGCGCGGACGCCCCCCTACCTGACGCGGAGGAGATGTTGGCATGACTGTTCACCTCAAGAATGTGCGCGACCGAAGACACTCGGCCTATCCAAGGGTTCGAAAAAACCTATCCACAACTCTAGGCGGCGATTGTCCCGAATTAGAAGGCGCCATCCCGTTTAAGCACAGCGAACAAAGTCTTCCACAGAATCATGGCATCGAACATCAACGACCAGTTGTCCACGTAGTACAAGTCTAGTCGGACCGCATCCTCCCAGTTCAAATTGGATCTTCCCGACACCTGCCACAACCCGGTAATACCGGGACGCACCAGCAGGCGGCGGCGCACATCGCCGAGGAAATCTTGATCCCGCGCCGCAAGCGGACGCGGTCCCACCAGCGACATATCGCCAATCAGTACATTGAGCAGCTGTGGAAGCTCATCCACCGAAAGCCGACGCATCCACCGACCTAGCGTGGTAATCCGCGGGTCATCACGCATTTTGAACAACAGACCGTCGGTTTCGTTACGCCCCAGCAAATTAGCCAATCGCTGCTCGGCATCGATATACATAGTGCGAAACTTCCACACTCGAATCATTTCGCCGCCCAAGCCCACTCTTTCTTGTCGAAAGAATACTGTTCCGGGGCTGGTGAACTTGACCAAAGCAGCCACTAGCGCCAGCACTGGCAGTAGTAACAGTAGTCCCAGTAACGCCACCGCACGGTCGATGACGCCTTTGACGAACCAACCAACACCGGAGATCGTCGGCTCTTCTACGTGCAGCAGTGGGAGACCCTCGACTGGCCGGATATGCACTCTAGGACCGGCGATGTTGGTTAACGACGGGGCGACCACTAGATCGATACCGCTGCCTTCCAACTGCCACGCCAGCCGCCGTAACGCGTCAGGGTCCATACCCCGGCTGCCACAAACCGCAATACCGTCAGCACCAAGTATATTGGCGCGTTCAATGACGTCAGCACGGTTACCGGGATCGCCCAAACTCACGGGGATAGGAAGCTCTGGTTGCTCACGAGTGGCTTCGGTCAGACATATCCCGACAGGCTGCAACCCTGCATAGGGGTTGCGGGTGGTGATGCGATACACCGACAGCGTCTCGCCCAGCGTGCCCAGCAGCATGAGCCGCTGCAGCCCACGGCCACGTTTACGCAGCCGATGCAGCGCTTTGCGGGCCCCAAATCTGACTAGCACTGTCAGTATCAGCGTTAGCGGCAGTACCGTAGTGACGGCAAGTCGAGATAGCTCGGCCTTGAGTGTGAAAGCTAAAAAACAGATCAGTGCGGTGTAAGTGGTTACGGCTTTGAAGACCCGCTTGAACTCATCCGCACCCAGGCCTAGATAACGCCCTTCATAGGCACCATGCATCCAGAGCAATACGATCCAGGCTAGTGGCAGACAGGCCAAAGCAGCCCAGTACAAGGCGCCCTGGTCGAAAAAACCCGATTGAGCTTTTCCTGGCCACAGTTGAATGGAGGTGTAGCCGGCCAGGGCGCAAGCAGCGGCATCCAGCAATAGCAAAGAGGGCCGATAAATGTTCAGCCAGCATCGGCGGTGAGCCGGCGTGCTTTGGCGCGGCGAGCGCGGAACCCCTGTGGTCTCGTGGACCTGGATGTGTGAACTAGCACTGACCCCAGAGTCACACGCCGACTGATCCGTGTGCTCCGGTGCCTTAGTGCTCACAATCGCGTTCCTTGCCAACTGTCTGCCAACTGTCTATACAACTGTCTGCTTTATGGGTTAGCACATTACTTGCGGCCTCTGTGCAGAAACTGCGCTTGCTGGCGCTAAGCCTACGCCGAATGGACGATCCGCGGGTGCACGCCGGCCACGCCGTACCGTACCGTGCAGGCATGGCTCGATCCCGCTCGCTCGACGCTAAGCCTGATCGCATGGGCTTTGGTCACATCACCCTAGGGCCTTTTGAGCTCACCGATGCTCCTGGGACGCGACTGGTATCCACGCTCGTCCAACAGCTGGACCCTGAGCAAAAATCAACTCAGCCAATCACCATGTTCTCGCTGCATGTGGCCGGACTCAACCTGCGCGGGGATAGCGATTTCTGCGCGGCACTACGCCGCGCGGACTTGGTGGTGCCCGACGGCATCTCAGTAGCAGCGCTTGCCCGCATAGCCGGTGCCAGCGGCCTGTATCGCCACCCAACGACAGATATCGGGTGGGAGCTACTAGCCGCGTTTGCCGCACAGCTCCAGCGCCCGGTGAGGGTCGCTCTGATTGGCGGAGTGGATGGCCTAGCCGTGCGAGCTGGCGAGTTCATGAACCAGCGGAACGAAATCGACGTGGTTTACACCGAGCACGGTTACCACGATAATTGGTCCGACGTACTTGCCCAATTGAAGCAGACGGACTGGGATGTGCTGGTTGTCGGAATGGGCATGCCCACCGAGGCGTTCTGGGTGGACCGACACATGGAGCAGCTCCAGGGCTCACTTGTACTCACCTGCGGGGGATGGTTTTCCCATATTGTAGGCGACGAAAAGCGGGCACCAATCTGGATGCGTCGCGCCGGCCTAGAATGGGTCGCGCGACTTGTTCAACAGCCAACCCGGCTCATTGGACGCTACGCAACTGGGCTGCTTTCCACAGTCGCAATGATCCCCACAGCCCTAGCGTGCAGGATGCGGCGGCGTAAAGCTCAAACACAACAGAATTGGAGTTCTCGGTGACCACTTATACTCTTCCTGATCTGGGCTACGACTACGGAGCGCTAGAACCACACATCTCCGGCAAAATCATGGAACTGCACCACTGCAAGCACCACCAGGCATATGTAACGGGGGCAAACACGGCGCTGGAGCAGCTGGCACAAGCTCGCGAGAAAGAACAGCTGGGCTCTGTGAATCTATTTCAGAAGAACCTGGCGTTCAATTTGGCCGGCCACGTAAACCACTCCGTGTTTTGGCAGAACATGTCTCCCCACGGCGGCGATAAGCCAGCTGGCGAACTTGCCGCAGCGATCGAGGAAAGCTTCGGCTCGTTTGACGCTTTCCGCGCGCACTTCGGCGCTGCAGCGCTCGGCATTCAGGGTTCCGGCTGGGCCATTCTGGCTTGGGAGCCACTGGGCAAGAACTTGATCATCGAGCAGCTGTATGACCATCAGAGCAATCTTGCAATCGGCGGCTACCCGCTACTGATGCTGGACATGTGGGAGCACGCCTTCTACCTGCAGTACCAGAACGTGAAGGCTGACTACGTGAAGGCCTGGTGGAATGTCACAAACTGGGCAGACGTATCACAGCGCTTCGAGGCTGCTCAGGCCGTGCAGCTGAGTTAGAGCTCGCCAAGGTGGGGGCTGCGTAAAACCCAGGCGCCGCTCCACCTTGGCACGTAGGCTGGCTATCACCACTACGTATCGCAAAGGAATCACCATGAGTGACGACGGAACCCGTTGGGAATCGTCGGTGCAGCCTCAGCGGGATACGGGGTGTACGAAACCTCTCTCACGGGTCAACCCACAGCAATTACGACGGTGGGATCGTTTACTGCGGGAGCGTTCGTGGGTAAGGGGATACGGCGGGCAGCGCGTGCGAGAGGACGGCGTCACGGTGGATGAGTTGCGGCGTGCGCTTGATGCTTATCGACAGCGCGACCCAGACGGCTACATCGAGTACATTGCTGGCGGCCCGTCTGCGGCCGACGACTGGCCGGAGTATCAGTCATGCGCGGCAGGCCTAGCCTCTTTCGATGTCCATTGCTTCGATGTGACCGACGAAGGCATTGCAGGGGCTCGTCAATCGCGACTCAATGTCGGTAGTCGACAATATGGCCGAATCAGGAAGCCGGGAAGCAATATGACCCACCTCGGCTTCGCGAAGCCGATCTCTGCCATAGGTCCCATCAGTTGGCTCGGGATGCCTTGAGTTGGCGCGCCATAGTTGCGGCGAGGACCAGCAGCAGCACTATTCCCAAACCGCGAACGATATGGCCGAACAGATTCAACGGCAGTACAGCGCCGAGCACGCACGAAACAACAGCTATTCCGATAGCTAAACCTCGGCCGGACCAGATCACCTCAGCTTGCTTTCGGCGCACACCGCCGATTAACAGCGCAAGCAGGCCATACGCCAACACCGTGACCCCTGCTGCTCCGACGAAACCGCCCCACGGCAACACCAGTGCTTTCGCAGCCAGGTTCACTACCGCAGCCAGTGGGGTTACCCACAACAACGCCGTAGTTTTTCCTGTCCAAAACAGCACATGCGCACTGGCCAAATACAGCACGTACGGCACCGTGGCCAACGCTGTAAGCGCTACGACAGGCGTTAGCTCGGCGATGTCGTACTTCCCCGGATCAGCCATGATCCACAGGGCAAGTGGAGCGGCCAGCGCCAAACCTCCAGCCAACAGTGCGCCTAGCTGCACCATGTCTTTAGTGGTCGAAGCCAAAATCTCCCAACGGCGCTCGTCCGGTGCGCCATAGATGAGGGGGGCCCAGGCGTTGTTCGCCGCGGCAACCAAGGTAATTCCCAGCGCACCTATCAGGTATGCCAGCGAATACCCCGCGACTTGGCCGGTCCCGCGCGCAATCTCCACCACAAAACGATCCCCGGCGGTCATCAAATACAACGCGGCAGTGTGTGGCACCGTGGGAAGCGCAATCGCGAACCAGTCTCGCACCTGCTTGCTGCTCACGTCCCTTGGAAGGGCTGGTCGAGTCCAATACAACGACAGCACCGCTCCGACTAGTGACCCAGCGGCCACACCCGCCAAATAATTGGCGGCGGTAGAGCCCAGCAGGGCAATAGCAGCCAGACCTGCTAATTGGCCACCGACCACATTGAGCAAAACCACCAGAACGAACCGACCAGCTTGGCTCCTGGCGCGCAGCATCGCTTGACCAGTTGTAATCACCGAGAACGTGATAGCGGTGGCAGCACCCAACAACAATGCAGCGTCAAAGCCACGCAGCGGCGCTCCCCACAACGGACCAGTCGCAATCGCCGCAATGCCGAGCACCACAGCGATAGCCGCGGCAATTCCCGACAGCGCCCGTGCCGCGGCTACGCCGCCGATGCGGAAGTACTCACGGGTGACCACCGCTGGAAGCCCTACAGTGAATAGCAAGCCCAGCAGATTCGTTACCACAATCGCTAACGCAACGCGGCCGTACTCATCCTTGGGAAGTAGCCGACTCAGCGCCGGCTGCACCAGCACCGCACCGGCTAGTTGCGCAGCGGTAGCCAGCGTATACACACTTCCCTTACCTAGCAGCGTGCGACTCGCGGCGCTATCGGCCGACGACACCGGTGCAGGTTGCGCGGCGCTACTCACCCAAAGCACTCCGCTGTGTGACCGTGGGTGCGCACCGGCACCGCTGGATAGCCATCAAACCAACACCTTGGTAAGCGCGTCCACCACGCGAAGCTGGTCGGCCTCACTCATCGCCGGATATAGTGGCAAGCTCAGTTGCTCAGCGTAGAACTTCTCCGCTACCGGACACATGCCTCGCCGGTAGCCGGAGTCGGCGAATACTGGATGCCAGTACACCGGAATATAGTTGACCTGAACTCCAATTCCGGCTGCCCGAAGCTTCTCAAAGGCTTCACGTCGGCGGCCGTTGCGAACCCGCACCGCATACAAATGCCACGCCGGGCTTACCCCGTTTCGCTGGGTAGGTAGCGTCAAGTCAGGTAGACCGGCGAGCAGTTCGTTGTATGTGGCCACCAGCTCTCGACGACGCTCCACAAATGCTGAGAGCCGCTTGAGTTGGCTGATCCCCAGCGCGCACAGCACATCGGGCAAGCGGTAGTTCAGCCCAAACGACGACATCTCATACCACCAGTCGCCCTCGTCGGCATGGCGAAGTTCGTCGTGGTTAAGGTTTCGACCTATTCTGGCAAACCGACGAATTTCAGCGAGTAAGTCCGGTTGAGTTGCCACAACCGCACCGCCTTCGGCGCTCGTCAGATTTTTGCTCGGAAAAAACGAGAACGTAGTGATGTCAGCTAAGCTTCCCACCGGACGGCCCTGGTAGCTCCCGCCGATGGAGTGCGCGGCATCTTCCAACAGCACTGCGCCGACCCGCTCGGTCAGCGGTCGCAGTACATCAACATCCATCGGATGGCCAGCGTAGTCGACACCGGCGACGACCGCAGTGCGAGAGCTCAGTAGCGGCTCGACCGCCGCTGGGTCAATGTTGGCGGTGTCTGGGCTGATGTCGGCAAATTTAACCCGGGCTCCAGTCATTGCCGCCGCCGAGGCAGTGGCAATGAATGTCATCGGTGTAGTAATGACCTCGTCTCCAGGGACAAGGCCCAAACCGGCGTATGCCGCGTGCAGCTCAGCGGTCCCTGAGGTAACCGACACCGCCGGGGCGCCCACCTCGGCCGCAATAGCGGACTCGAACTCGGCAACCGCCGGGCCGGTGGTGAGCCAGTCGCCACGAAGCACTGCGGTGACTGCTTCGATGTCGCTGTCGTCAATCCACTGCCGGCCATACGGCAGCCACGGGGCGTTCATTGCGGGTTTCCGTTTTCCGTTCATGAGCCAATTGGCCGACTAGACGCTCTGCTCGATCATCGTTTGAAGCATCGAAGCGTTCAACCATTGATCGTTGAGGTCCGAACGGTATATGAAGCTGTCGGATACCTCTTCGCCAGAGTCCCCATTGGAGTCAGTCCAAGAAGCCAGCACCGGCCTAACCACATAGTGATCGGCAAACCGACGAGTGCGGTGTGCATCTCCCTCACTAATCATTTCCTCATGTAGCTTCTCGCCCGGCCTGATCCCGATAACCTTGGTATCTATTCCCGGCGCCAACGCCGCGGCTAAATCGGTAATCCGCATACTGGGGATCCGGGGGACATACAGCTCACCGCCGCGCATGCGACCAAAGCAGTCCAGTACGAATTGCACCGCTTGAGGAAGTGTGATCCAAAACCGGGTCATCCGCTCATCGGTGATCGGTA
>JBBSOC010000070.1:0-11445 GCA_038260095.1 Mycobacteriales bacterium
ATGTGTTTGATCGTGACCGGGTCATCGGCGATACCGAGTACACACGCTGATTCACAGGGTGCGGGACACAGCTTGCCGGTGAACTCCGGAAAATTGTTGGTAGCGTGCAGTTCGTCAATTGCATGAGCCCAATTGCCCGTGCGGACCAGATCATTCCAATCCGGAATGCGGTTGCCTAACGGGCAGCCAACGCTCGTGCTGTGGCAAAACGGGATTCCGCAATCCATGCAGCGGGTTGCTTGTTCGCGCACGGCCGCTGGATCCGCAGGTGGGTAGACCTCCCGCCAGTCACGAATGCGGACATCCACCGGGCGCCGGGCAGGCTCGTCGCGGCGATGTCGAAGGAAACCTCTCGGGTCAGGCATGCTGCATCACAGCCATCACCGCGGCGTCGGCGTCACGGCCATTGGCCTGTGCATCGGCGATCACCGACGTCATCTTCAGGTACTCGCGGGGCATGACCCGGGTGAACTGTCGCTGGGATGTCTCCCACTCGGCCAGAATGCGGCACGCTAACTCCGATTCGGTCTCGTGGGCATGACGGCTCAGCCAGGTGTGCACCACCTCAACATCAGGCCCGGATAGCGGCGTCATTTCGACAAGCTCGCGATTTACCCGATCGACGTTGAGGTGGTACCCGTACGCCACGCCACCTGACATGCCCGCCGCGAAGTTGCGGCCGATCGGACCAAGGACGATGACCGTGCCGCCGGTCATGTATTCACAACCGTGGTCGCCGATGCCTTCGACCACGGCGACCGCGCCAGAGTTGCGCACCGCGAACCGTTCACCCGCGCGGCCACGGCAGTACAGCTCCCCCGCTGTGGCGCCGTACAACGTGGTATTGCCAGCGATGACGTTATCTTCGGCTGCAAAACCTGCGGTCGGGTCTGGCCGCAGGATGATCCGCGCACCGCTGAGACCCTTGCCTACATAGTCATTGGTGTCGCCGAGCAAGCGCAGCGTGATGCCCCGTGGGGTGAATGCTCCCAACGATTGACCCGCGGTACCACGCAGCGTGAGGTCGATGGTGTCATCTGGTAGACCCATACCGCCGTAGCGTGCGGTGACTTCATAACCCAGCCGGGCACCCACCGCGCGATCAGTGTTGCAGACCGTTGCAGTGGCGTTAACGCTAAGCCCGCTGGTCAGCGCCGGCTCGGCCACCGTGAGCAGGGTAGTATCTAGGTCCGTTGCGGGATGCGACTGCCGAGGTTGAACCCTGATCCGCGCATGATCGACCGTGTGGTCTGGGGCAAGCAAGACGGATGTGAGGTCAAGACCTTGGGCTTTCCAGTGCTCCAGGGCCGGACGCATGTCGAGCAGGTCCACCCGACCGATCACTTCGTCCAGACTGCGAAACCCCAGGTGTGCTAAGTATTCACGCACTTGCTCGGCGAGGAATCGGAAGAAGTTCTCCACGAACTCCGGTCTTCCAGAGAACCGTCGACGTAGCTGAGGATCTTGGGTAGCAACTCCGACCGGACAGGTGTCCAAGTGACACACCCGCATCATCACGCAACCGGAGACGATTAGCGGAGCGGTAGCGAACCCGAACTCTTCAGCACCCAACAGCGCCGCAATCACTACGTCTCGACCGGTCTTGAGCTGACCATCCACCTGTACTGTGATGCGGTCGCGCAGCCGACTGAGCAGCAAGGTCTGCTGGGTCTCGGCCAGCCCCAGCTCCCATGGGGTGCCGGCATGTTTGATCGAGTTCATCGGGCTGGCCCCGGTGCCGCCATCGTGACCGGAGATGAGGACGACGTCAGCGTGCGCTTTGGCGACCCCCACAGCTACCGTGCCCACGCCTGACTCAGAGACCAGTTTGACGCTGATTCGCGCCGCTGGATTCGCGCTCTGGAGATCGTAGATGAGCTGCGCGAGATCCTCAATGGAATAGATGTCATGGTGCGGCGGAGGTGAGATTAGCCCGACCCCCGGCGTGGAGTGCCGCGTCCGGGCGATCCATGGCCAGACCTTAGCGCCGGGAAGCTGGCCACCTTCGCCCGGTTTAGCACCTTGGGCCATCTTGATCTGGATTTCATCGGCATCAACCAAGTACTCGCTGGTCACTCCGAATCGCCCGGAGGCGATTTGCTTCACTGCACTGCGGCGCGCCGGATCGGCGAGACGGTCCGGTTCTT
This sequence comes from Mycobacteriales bacterium, assembly GCA_038260095.1. Classification (GTDB taxonomy): domain Bacteria; phylum Actinomycetota; class Actinomycetes; order Mycobacteriales; family QHCE01; genus QHCE01. Next base: position 2,148 of record JBBSOC010000070.1, read on the forward strand.
CACCGCCTTCGCCGGTATTGGAACGCCCACCTAGCCGGTTCATTGCGATCGCCAGCGTCTCGTGCGCCTCGGCGGAGATGGCCCCATAACTCATGGCGCCGGTGGCAAACCGACGCACAATGCTCTCGATGGGCTCCACATCTTCTAACGGTGCCGGTGGACGTAACCCTTGACGAAACTCGAAGAGCCCGCGCAGTGAACCAGCGCGACGCGTCAGGTCGTCCACCGCGGCGGTGTAGCGGCCGAAGACGTCGTACTGCTTGGTGCGAGTGGCATGCTGCAACAGGAAAACCGTCTCGGGGTTGAAAAGGTGCACCTCGCCTTCCCGCCGCCACTGGTATTCCCCACCTACCTCGAGCTGACGAGGCGCACCCGCTGGGCGGCGGATATGCCAGGCAGCGGCATGCCGGGTGGCGACTTCAGCAGCGAGGACATCCAGGCCTACTCCACCGATGCCACTGGCAGTGTGGGGGAAATAGCGATCGATTACCTCCCGGTTTAGGCCTATCGCCTCGAAGACTTGAGCTCCCCGGTAGGACGCGACGGTAGAGATACCCATCTTGGACATGATTTTTAGAACGCCGTACGCCAGTGCGCGCGCATAGTTGGCGGCTGCCTGCCCCGGGCTCAGCGCGCCGAGTTCACCGTCGTGGGCGGCTTGCGTCACCACATCGCACCCCAGGTAGGGGTTGACCACAGCCGCTCCAAAGCCCACCAGCAATGCCGCGTGGTGCACCGTACGGCAATCCCCGGTCTGCACGACAAGCCCTACCTTGGCTCGGTCTTTATGCCGCACCAGATGGTGGTGCACAGCCGAGGTCAGCAGCAGGGACGGAATCGGAGCAAGCTCGGCGGTGCTGCCTTGATCGCTGAGCACCAGCAACTCGACGCCGGTTTCCACGGCCGTCTGCGCGCGTGCACAGATTTCCTCCACTGCGCCCCGTAAACCCTCTCCGCCTTCGCTCACCGGATATACCCCTGACAATCGCGAAGTAACGAACCGGGGCCGCTCATCGCTGGCGTTCACGGCGAGTAACTGTTCCCATTCGACATTGTCGAGCACGGGTAAGGGCACCTCGATGCGGCGACAATTGTCAAGGCCAGCCGAGAGCAGGTTGCCTTCTGGCCCAATAGAGCAGGACAAGCTGGTGACCAACCCCTCGCGGATCGCATCCAGCGGTGGGTTGGTCACCTGGGCGAACTGTTGGGTGAAGTAGTCGAACAATAACCGGGAACGGTGCGACAGCACCGCGATCGGGGTATCGGTGCCCATGGAGCTCAGTGGCTCCGCGGCGTTACGGGCCATGGGTAACAGCAGCTGCTTGCGTTCTTCGTAGGTGTAGCCGAAGCAGTGTTGCCTACGTAACAGGTCTTCGGGGTCTAGCGGGGGGAGGTGTGCTAAGGGTTGGGACTCAGGAAGCTCCACAGTTCCAGCGTCGAGCCAGGTGCGGTAGGGGTGTTGCTCCGCCAGCTCATCGGTGAGCTCCACATCGGTGACGATACGGCCGAGGCTGGTATCGACGACAAACATCCGCCCCGGCTCAAGTCGGCCTTTCTCGACAATGCTCTTAGGGTCCAGGTCCAGTACACCCGACTCGCTGGAGAGCACGACGAGGCCATCGCGTGTACGGCACCACCGCGCTGGCCGAAGCCCATTGCGATCCAAAACCGCGCCGGCGAGAACGCCGTCAGTAAAAGCCACGCATGCCGGCCCATCCCATGGCTCGATCAAACATGAGTGGAATCGGTGAAATGCTCGCCGCGCCTCACAGAAATCGTCGCGGGCTTCCCACGCCGGCGGGATCATCATCAGCATGGCGTGTGGCAAGGAACGTCCCGCCATGTGCAGTAGCTCCACGACCTCATCGAAGCTTGCCGAATCACTGGCATCGGGATTGCATATCGGCAACAGCTCCGACAGCTCGCCGCTGATCATCTCTGGCGCCAACAGCGCCTCACGGGAAGTCATCCAGTTTCGGTTGCCTCGGATGGTGTTGAACTCGCCGTTGTGTGCCACATACCGGAAGGGATGCGCTAACGGCCACGACGGAAGCGTGTTCGTAGAAAACCGGCTGTGCACCAAAGCCATCGCACTGGCCAGACGCGAGTCAGCCAGATCAGGATAGAACGGGGCAAGCTGGCCAGGGGTGAGCATGCCTTTATAGACGAAGGTGCGCGCAGATAACGACGGGAAATGCACCAGCCACCCTCGCTCTCGGGCAGCGCGTTCGACCCGTTTACGGACTCGATATATCCGGCGGTCGAGGGCCAGCTGCGACAGCGGCACGCCCTGTTCGTCGGCGGCGGCAAGGAAAAGCTGTGCGATGGTTGGCATCGCGGATCGAGCATCCCTACCCAGCGTCGTAGGCTCGGTGGGCACCTCACGCCAGCCCAGCACCTGCGTCTTTTCGTCCTCGGCGAGCCCTTCGATGAGAGCGATGGCGGCAGAGCGCTCGCCGGCAGGAACCGGCAAAAAGACCAGCCCGGTAGCGTAATGGCCTGCGGCCGGGAGTTCGAACTCTACCGATGCGCGAAAAAACGCGTCGGGCAGTTGCAGGGTAATGCCGGCACCGTCTCCGGTATCCGGGTCGGCTCCCCGGGCACCTCGGTGATCGAGTCGGCATAGCGCGGACAGACCTTGCTCAACGATGCGATGGGCACGACGACCTGCGATGTCAACTATCAACGCGACGCCACAGGCGTCATGCTCATAGGAGGGGTGGTACAGCCCAGGCGAGGACTGCGCTGATTGCATCATCGCCGGCTCCTCTCGCCCTCAAGTTCCGTTACGTGTCATTGCTGTCGTTGCCCGCGAAATTCGAAACATCTCCTCGTCCCCATGCGGTAGAACCCGTGGAGATCACGCTAATGCGATAGCAGCTTCAACGTTGCCTTTGATGAGCAGGTGTGAGAGGAAGCATAGGGATGGAATGTGGGACGCCTCAAACGTCGTGCGCGGCCCGGTAGCTGCTCACCGCCGTGGAACCTTCTACCCAAAACCGCCACGCCCAATCCGCGGCACTTCGGATTCCAATTCTCGGGCCGCTGCACACCGCATCGCTGGTAAGCGGCCAGCCGGATTCTGGCGCGATAAGCCGTACTGGCGAATCTGGGGTTAGCACTGAACAACCATTAAACGTACCGTCAATTCTCAACGCCCGAGCCAAACGAGCTGGCCCCGATGCCAACTTGGCGTCAGACAGGCGGCTGCGTGCTCGGCTACTCGCAAGCTCGTTACCACCGATGACCTCACCGGCCCGCAGCAAAACCGCGGCGGCGCTGCCGGCCGGCCCACACGCAACGTTGGCACACCAATGCATGCCATACGTGAAGTAGACATAAACGGTGCCGGGCGAGCCGAACATCGGCGAGTTTCGCTCAGACCGACTCCGGTAGGCGTGGGATGCGGGATCCTCTCCCACTCCGCCGTATGCCTCCACCTCGACAATCCGCACGGTAACGTCATTGGCGGTGAGCAACGCACCCAACAGTAACCGAGCGGCCGTAGGTGCTGGATCCGCCAGCGCTGCTGCCAGGCTGCCGGTCGAGTCCACATCCGCTCCGTGTTGTGCTATCTGCCCAGCACGCGGGCGACCACGCGAGCAGGCGAACCGTCCAGGTTAACATTAAGTGGGAGTGCAATTACTTCAAATTCGGTATTAACCAACTGGCTCAAGCCGACCAGATTCTCGGCAATGAGCACATCGTTACCCAGCAGCGTTTTATGAATGGGAAACGGTTCGGCGTCCACGCTTCCGGCGTCGACGCCAACAAGCTTAACGCCCCGCCCGACAAGCTGCTCGGCGAGCTCGGTAGAAAACGCCGGAATGCGCGAGTAATAGTCAGCGGCAGCAGCGGCCTCGCTGAAGCCGGTCCACAGCAACACGATGTCGTTTTCTTCAATCGAGGACACATCGGGAGGCCGCTGCGATCTGAGGTCAAGAAGCCGGCCACGACCCACAAAACGATCCGGGCGATACGCGCCTAGCATGTTTCCGCCGCGGATCATATGCCCTGGGGCATCAATGTGCGTACCGTTATGCGTTCCACATCGAATAACGTGGTCCAGAAAGCCATCGGAGTCGAGATTGGCCACTTGGGAAATCTCGACCTCAGGATCTCCCGGATACGCCGGAGTCTGTCGGCCCAAGCGCATCGTCAAATCGACCAGCATCAAAACCTCGGTATCATGGTGTGCACGTCATGTCTCGACCTTCTACCTACTACGTTCCCGTTGGGTCTAGTGTTCCGACACTAACCGGTGTGGGCGGCTTCGGAATACCATCAGCCTGTGGCGTCGAGTCGGAGTCGCTACGGCGATGCAACCGGCCCGGCCACCACATCCAGCGGCCAAGATCGAGATTCAGGGCCGTTACGAGCACTCCTCGAACAATAATGGTGTCCAGCAGAACACCAAATGCCACAGCAAATCCAAGCTCAGCAAAGAACACCAACGGTAAAGAACCCAGTGCCGCAAACGTTCCAGCCAGGACCAATCCAGCAGATGTGATTACCCCGCCGGTGGCGGCAAGGCCGATCAGTGCCCCACGCCGGGGGCCTACACATTTCGCCTCCTCGCGCACTCGCGTCATCAGAAAGATGTTGTAATCAATACCCAATGCCACTAAGAAGACAAAGACAAATAGTGGCAGCGAACTGTCCATATGCGCGAAATGAAATACATGTTCGAACACCAGATTGCTCACTCCTAACGCCGCCCCGAACGACAACACCACGGTGGCAATCAAAACCAGTGGGGCAACCAGCGCTCGTAGCAGCAACGCCAAGATGATGAACACCACCAGCAGCACCAGCGGACTGACTAATTTTTTATCGTGCACCACCGCTGTTTGGGTGTCGAGGCGGATCGCAGTACCGCCGCCGACCTGTGCGTCGGCTTCGCTGATCTTATGCACCGCCGCTCGCAAACGGTCCACAGTGTCCGCGGCGGCTTTGCTATCTGGTGGGGCAACAGACGTGCCTTCCAGGTAAACATACTTGCCTTTGATAACCGGTTTAGCTACCTCGGTGATGCCGCGGGCATCACCGAATGTTTTTCTTAATTGTTCGGCGCTTTCCGCTTTCCCGATCACAATGATCGGATCTCCGGCGCCAGAGGGAAAGTGATGCGCGAGCGCTTCTTCGCCACGAATTGACGTCGGCACGCTAACAAATGCTTCCTTGTTCTGCAAGATGTCGGCTTTGACACCCACTAAGCCAAGCGCACCAATAGCGAGAACTCCGGCAGTAACCAGCCATACAGTACGCGGCCTACGCGCAATTGCCTGACCAACTTTGGCCCAGACACCGCGCTCAGTCGGCTCCGTTGAGCCAGCCGCCGGCTTCACTGGCCAGAAGACCCAGCGTCCCATGATCACCAGCAGCGCCGGCAACAGCGTTACCATGGCAAGCAGCCCAACAGCCACGCCAATCGCAGCCACCGGACCAAGGCCTTGGGTGGAGTTCAAATCTGCGACAACAAGACACAGCATGCCCAACGAGACCGTTGCTCCACTAGCGATGATCGCTGGCGCCGCACGGTGCAATGCCAGTGCCATGGCCTCATGCCGGTCGGCGTGACGTCGAAGCTCTTCCCGGTATCGAGCTACCAACAGCAGCGCATAATCAGTACCTGCTCCAAGCACCAGCACGGTAAGAATGCCCGCGCTCTGCGCGTTCACCACCAGGCCAGCGTGCTTGGCGAGCAGATAGATCAACGCTTGCGCCGCGGTCAAGGCTGCACCTACCGAGATCAGCGGTAGCAGCCACAACGTCGGGCTACGGTAGGTCAGCAACAGCAGCGCGATAATGACGACCAGTGTGGTGTAGAGCAGTGTGCTGTCGATCCCATCGAAGGCTTTAGCGGAATCGGCAGCGGTTCCCGCTGGGCCAGCCACGTAAGCACGCAGTCCCGGCGCACCAGACGAGGCGATGCCGCTGAGCCCATCGATAGTCTTACCGATTTTGCTCCAGCCATCCGCACTGTTGACCTTGAGCGGAACAATAGTTTGCAACGCCGCAGCGTCTTTCGAAGGTTTGGGGCCGATAACTGGCCCGCCCAGCGTCGCAACCTTGTGGAAAGATGCCACATCAGATGCGGCCTTGGTTCGGTCGGCGCTAGTAAGTCCACCTGACCGCTCGTATACCACCAGCGCGGGTAATAGGCCACTTTCTCGGAATTGTTTTTGCAGCTCAAGTACCTGAGTAGATTCGGCGTTGCCAGGAAGCCAGTTCTTGGCGTCGTTCTGCTGTGCGTCCGTGAGCGAACCGGCCAGTGGTGCGGCAACCGCGATCAAGATTAGCCAGAAAGCCAAAATCACCCACTTAGCTCTCCGTCCACTGGGTAGCGATACCAGTTTATGGGCAATGTTACGAGCCGAATCCATCAAGGTCTCCTCATACGGGTAAAGCACCAGCAGCGGGGGTGTGGGATTTAACGGGGTGGGAGTACAGCCAACACAAGGAGTGTTTCTATCCCAGGGGTAGGACAAAAAACCTCGGCAACAGCGGCGCAAAGCGCGATTATCACTAAATAAACAATTAGCGCTTCCGCACAGTACCTACAGCCAATGCCGCTGTGCAACAGGCACAGCACTAGCCAACTTCTTACAACCAGTGATTCTTCCGGAACAGGCCGTACAGACCGACGCACACGGTCGCAATGACGGTGAGCACCACGAAGTATCCGTAGTGGGTATGTAGCTCTGGCATGTTGTCAAAGTTCATGCCGTAAATGCCGGCGATCGCGGTCGGCACCAACGCAATCGCCGCCCATGCTGAAATCTTTCGCATGTCCTCATTTTGTCGAGTCGCGGTCTCGCTGAGTCGCACATTGATCTGGGCTAGATCAGCCTGTAGCGCGTCAGTCAGTAGTCGGTCGAAGCCGGCAATCGCGTCCGCGGCCCGTAGCAAGTGGTCATGCACGTCCCGAAAACGGTGGCGAATATCCTTGGAAATACCCGGTACATTCTCGTGTTCGGCAAATCTTTGCGTCACGACAACCAGCGGCACTACCGCGCGGTGAAACTCCAAAACCTCCCGTTTGAGCTTGTAGATTCGCTGCGAATGATTGCGGTTATCTCCGCTGAAGACCTGTGTTTCGATCTCGTCGATATCATCAGCAATGGCCGCTATAGCCTCGATGTAGCCATCTACAATCGCGTCGGCGGCGCGGTACAACACCGCGCTGGGACCGTGCCGCAGCAGCTGCGGGTCGTGATTAACATCAGCTCGAACCGCAGCGGGAACTCCTGAGCTGCCATGCCGCACGGCCACTACAAAGCGCTTACCAAGGAACAGCGCTAGCTCGCTCACGTCCACGATCTCGTCAGAGTCCACGTATCGAACGGGCTTGATCACAACGAATGTCAGGTCATCGTAGATCTCTAACTTCGGACGCTGATGCGCTCGGATGGCATCTTCTACGGCTAATGCGGGCAGCGCGAAGATATCTGCGATATCGGCAAACTGCTGCTCAGACGGCTCAAATAAACCAATCCACACGAAGCCTCCGTGCTCGTGGGCGAGCTGCAAGGCATGGCGGGTATCAGGCTCAGGAGCCTGACGCCGACCGTCGATATACAAGCCGCAGCCGACTACCGCGTCGTTGCCCGTCACCATTTGGTCGCCTTGGCGCATTGAATGATCAGCTCCGTAATTTTGCGCCTACAACCAGCCGGGCACGCTCCACCGCGGTATCCCGCGCTGCCGTCGCCTCGGCGAGAGTGAGGGTTCGGTCGGCCGCACGGAACGTAAGCGCATACGCCAATGACTTGTTGTCCTCCCCCAGCTGCGCTCCGGAAAAAACATCGAAAAGCCGTAAAGACTCCAGTAAATCTCCGGCGCCCGCACGCAGCGCGCCTTCCACAGCCGACGCGGGCGTGTCCGCAGGCACTACCAGCGCAACATCGAGCAGCGCGGGTGGGAACGCCGACAACCTTGGGGCGCAGGGCACCGCTGGTTCCGGTAGCGCATCAAGGTCAAGCTCCATAGCCACCGTGCGAGGCGGCAGCCCTAGCCGCGCCACGACCCCTGGATGTAGCTCCCCGGCATGACCGACGACGCTCATCGAACCAGCTGGACCGACGATCGCCAGCTCAGCGCAGCGCCCCGGATGCCACGGCGCGTATTCGGCTTGTCGAACGTGCAGCTGGATCCCGACCGCCGCGGCCACTGTGCGGGCCGCATCTACCGCATCTGACCAATCGGCTGTCTCACCACTGCCCCACCAGCCACTGCGCACCCGGTCACCGGTGAGGGCCACAGCAACATGCCGCGGCTGATGTGGAACCGCCGCGTACAGCTGGGCCACCTGCTCATCGCTAGGCCGGGCGTCCACCGGTAGTCGTGGCGCAGCGGATGCACCGACCTCAGGCAGATACACCAAACCCGACTCGAACAACGCCACGTCACGCTGACCTCGCGCAACATTTCGGGCCAGCGCCTTCAGCACGCCCGGGAGCAATGAGGTACGTAGCAACGGCTCAGCGTCATCCAGCGGGTTAGCCAGAGCGCAGGCTGTGCGACGCGGATCGTCCTCGAGCAGACCTAGTACATCGGCGGTGTTCGCGGCGGTGAACGGGTAGCTAATCACCTCGACGTAACCGGCCTTGGCTAGCGCTCGGCTCACACTGCGCAGCCGCCGCTGCGTAAAGGTCAGACCGGGGCTTGCGGGTGCCGGCGGTAGCTGTGAGCCGATAGCGTCATAGCCCTGCAACCGGATGACTTCCTCTACCAGATCGATGGGGTCAGTCAGATCTGGCCGCCATGACGGCGGCGTCACAGACCAGCTCGCGGCGCTATCCGCGCCATCCTCGACCGTGCAGCCGATGGCCGCTAAGGCGGCGCGAACCGTGTCGGCGCCGTAGCTCGCCCCAGCAACTCGATCCGGCAAGCCCGGATCCAACTCGATCGGTAATGACGGGACGCGGGCATCGAAATCCAGCACATTCGGATCTGCCACGGCGCCGCCCAGATCCACCAATAGCCGCACCGCGCGCTGTGCCGCAACCAGGCCTAGCTCGGTATCCACACCGCGTTCGAACCGTTTGGATGCTTCACTGCCGAGCTGATGTCGCCGGGCGCTGCGCGCCACCACAACCGGATCCCAATGTGCGGCTTCAATGAACAACTGGGTGGTGGACGACGACACCTCTGTAGTGGCACCGCCCATCACAGCGGCGAGCCCGATAGGTCCGGAATCATCGGCGATCACCACATCCTCGGGATCGAGAACACGCTGTGTGCCATCGAGGGTCTGTAGCTTCTCCCCCGCATGTGCTCGCCGCACCACCATCTG
>JBBSOC010000071.1:0-11260 GCA_038260095.1 Mycobacteriales bacterium
GATTGTGGTGGTACAGATTGTGGTGGTACAGATTGTGGTGGTACAGCGCTGACAGTACTTTTCATACTAAATTCTTACTCTTCGAGCGCATCTTGCGTACCATCGGCATAGCCCCGGGCGTACTCCCACGAGACATAGTCATTGGGATCGGGGTTGAACGCCGGTTCGTGCACGCGGCTACAGCCGGCTTCGAGCAGCTGTTTGAGGTTGGAGCGCAGCAGGTCCCAGGCGAAGTAGTGTGGAACCTTACAGTCTTCGCAATCCACGACCAAGCCGCGAATCCGCCGTGGGGACAACAGCGATTCGAACGCCTCCAAGTCGGCCAAGTCGTCGAGAACATCCTGCCGCTCAGATGGGTTGAGAGCGGTGGAATGCTCACCTACAGCATCCACAACGAACGTCGGGTCAGCGGGATCCCCGGCGAATGGGTCTAGTGGCTCGTCGTGCACCCCTATACCCTAGTCGGTCGCCGCATCGCTCGTGACCCCGATCAAGAGGGAAAGCTACTTCGAACAGCTGGTTTTCATTCAGTATGTGATGTCAGTCTCAGGCTTAAGTGTCAACAAGCACCCACCCAGCATCTATTAGCTGGTGGGTGCTTCGGCGGGGCCACTCGACGACGGTGGGGCCGAATGGCGGTGAGACTTAGCCTTGGTTTTCGAGCTGGAATCCGGAGGTGAGCTGCTGGGCGACGGGCTAGGCGAAGGGGGCGGCTTAGGCGGTGGTGTAGGTGCCGGCGTAGGAGACGGTGAAGGTGGTGCCGGTGTAGGAGGCAGTGGTGTAGGTGCTGGGGTAGGTGCTGGGGTAGGAGACGGTGAAGGCGGTGGTGGTTGGTTCGGCGAAGGTACCGGTGCTGGATCAGCCGGGCTGCCTAGTTGCGTCTGCATGACCCCAAGCTGCTGACGCAGTTGCTCACGCCCATCCTTATCGCGCACCTTTTCGGCATCAGACAATGCCACCTGTAGGTGCTCGCGTGCGGTTTGAAGTTTGTTCTTCTTCGCCGCGCTCTGCGCCTCATGCAACCGGTCAAACGCTTCCTCTCGCGCTTCCAAGGATTGGGCACGGTCGGCATTGACTACTTTGGTCAGCGGCCACAGCACGCTTCCGGGCTGGGCAGAGCTAGCCGCAGCCACGCTTCCCAGTGACACCACACCTACTGTGGCAGCGGCCACACTCAACACCAGGCGGCGCCCCAAATGCAGTTGGGGCAGCTGGGTTAGCTTGAAGGGCAGGCGAAACCATGATGGGGTCGAGCTGAATCTGGAAGGCTGCGCGAGCCGCACTGAACGCCGTTCCTTCGCAGCTACTTTGCGTTCTGCCGCATGATTGGCATTGGTATTGATCCCGGCCGACCATGCCTCCTCGACAGCCGAGGGGACGTTGGCGGTTGCCGTCGTGGAGAGCACCGCATGTGGGGTCAGCTCCACTGGGCCATGGACCAGATCCTCTCGCCAGCTCCACAGCGCACTCACCAAAGGGTCGGCGGCGTATTCCGTTGGCAACACACCCTTGGCCAGCGCGTCGATCAAAACATCGTCGCGTAGTTGGGCCATATCATCGATATCACAGTCGGCCGCCATGTCGGTATTGGTGTTGGTATACATGGAGGCGCTGCCATTACTGGCAGCCCTCCGCGGTAGGCCCCGACCAAACCGCTCTACGTCTTCGGAGTGGTTCATGCCGTCACCTCCTCAGCAGTAAGCAACTGCCGCAGTTTGTTCATTGCGCGATGCTGTGTGACACGTACGGCGCCAGCTTTCATTCCTAAAGCCCGCCCTGTCTCTTCAGCAGAAAGCCCCACCAAGGTCCGCAATGTGATCACCTCGCGATGCATCTCCGGTAACGCCGACATCAGCTTCTGCATGCGCTGGGCGGAGTCGGACTCCAGTGCCTGAGCTTCCGGGCCGCTATCGGTCGGAAGCGGCCGATCCGGTACCTGTTCATAAGGCTGCGTCCTGCTGCGAGCCGCGCTGCGATGCGCGTCGGCGACCTTGTGCGAGGCGATCCCAAACATAAAAGCCGAAAACGGTTTACCCGTGTCCTGGTAACGAGACAGCGCACGTGTCACAGCGAAACACACCTCCTGCGTAACATCTTCGGCCGTGGTGTAGGAACCACTGCCCGACCGACCTAACTTGGCTCGGCAGTATCGAACCACCATGGGACGTATTTGACGAATGAGTTCGTCTGTGGCGGCGCGGTCTCCTTTAACTGCGAGAGCAACCAGCATGCTCATGTCGAGCTCGTTGCTCTCTTGATACATATCGCTACTCCGGGCCGGGTCGTTACGCACACATCGACAGTCAACAAACAATCTGATCGTCCTGAAGCCGACGGGCTGAGTGCATTGACGCTCAGCACAGCCGATCAGGGGGCAAATGTAACACTACGTGCATGCTTGAAGCTGCGATACACCTTGCCCCTACTATCTCCGATCGCCAGCGGTTCGCAAGGCCACAAAAGGTGGCCTACGAGCTACCTCTAAGAGCGTCCGCAAAAAGGCATCTGCCAAGGCCGCAGGAGCCGCCGCCTACGAAGGTAGGCAAGGCGACGAGAACGCCGGCAGGGACTTTTTGGACGCTCTTAGCACAAAGATCGCCCTGGGATCACACTTCACACGTGGACCCCAGGGCGACCGGCTAACTACTATCGCGCGTCGAGATGTGAGTTACTTCTCCACGATCGCGAGCACGTCACGCCCGGAGAGCACGAGGTACTCTTCGCCGTTGTACTTGACCTCGGTGCCACCATACTTGGAATACAGAACGGTGTCGCCCACCGAGACGTCGAGCGGAATCCGCTCACTACCGTCTTCGGCAAAGCGGCCAGGTCCAACAGCAATAACGGTGCCCTCTTGCGGCTTCTCTTTGGCAGTGTCGGGAATTACGATGCCAGAAGCCGTAGTCATTTCGGCCTCATTGGCCTGTACAACAATGCGGTCTTCCAGCGGTTTGATTCTGACCTTGGTCGCGGTCGTCACAGTGTGATCCTCCCCCTTTGGGGTAATGATTTTCTCAGGCTTGCAGATACCAGCCTGCGGCATGTGCCGCGGGCTGGGTGGACATCAACTGCCCGTCGTCGCGGGTGCCGAGCAGTTGATGCAGACTTTATTCGTCGACTTAGCACTCCGTCAAGGCGAGTGCCAATTTCGAGCGTGTTTTAAGGAGTCAGAAACACTTCTATACCTGTACGCACGTCACTGGAAGTGACGAGTTCGCGCCAATTTCCCATGATGAGGGCGCAGCCCCCGAGGAGACCAGCTGCGCTCCTAGGGCGGCAATCATCACTCCGTTGTCTGTGCACAATCCTGGCCGTGGCACACGCAACGTGATTCCCGCCGCGGCACAGCGCGGTGCCGCCAGCGCGCGCAGTGCCGAATTGGCCGCCACTCCCCCCGCGATGATCAGCGTATTCACCTCATACGCCTGGCAAGCATCGACAGCCTTGGCGGTAAGTACATCAATGACTGCCGCCTGAAACGATGCCGCGATATCAGCTGTAGCCAGCGGCTGACCAGAGCCCTGCTGGATATGCAAGTATCGCGCCACCGCGGACTTAAGGCCGGAAAACGACAAGTCGAAGCGGCGGAATTTCCGATCTGCCGACGAGGTCAGCGCTCGGGGAAAAGCCACCGCTGTGGGGTTACCTCCGCGAGCAGCCGCGTCTATTGCTGGGCCGCCCGGATATCCAAAGCCCAACAGCCGCGCCACCTTGTCATATGCCTCGCCAGCAGCGTCGTCCCTAGTGCTACCTACAGCGACGACATCGGCAGCTGAGCCACTGAAGCCGCGTACTAGAAACAATGAGGAATGACCACCCGAGACCAACAACGCCATCGTCGGGGTAGGAATCGAGCCGTGCTCAAGCACATCCACCGCTACATGGCCGCACAAGTGGTTTACCCCATACAGCGGCTTGTCCGCGGCGTAGGCATAGGCTTTCGCCGCCGCGATCCCCACCATCAGCGCGCCAGCCAAACCTGGCCCAGCGGTGACGGCGAGGGCATCAACGTCAGCTAGCTTAATCCCGGCCTCTGCGAGTGCCTGGTGCATCGTCGGCGTCATGGCTTCCAGATGTGCCCGGCTCGCCACCTCGGGGACGACACCACCAAATCGAACATGCAACTGCATATTGGAAGCCACAACATTGGCCAGCAACGTGTTACCACGCACAATGCCCACACTGGTCTCGTCGCAGGAGGTCTCGATGCCTAGGACGAGCGGACTCTGTGGTTGCATCGCCAACACGGTCATGCGCTTACTGCTCCGCTCTTTGTGATTGCGTTATCCGCTCGCTACCCTCGCGCATCATGACCAGTGCATCCGCGCCGCTGGGCTGGTAGTAGGCCGGTCGTACACCTACGGCCTGGAAACCGTGTCGCGCGTACAACGCGGTGGCTGCTACGTTGTCTGCCCGCACCTCCAGTGCGACAGTAGTTACTCCCAGCACCGACGCACGATCTAGCAGCGCGGTCAGCAGGGCGGCACCCACGCCCTGACGTTGGGCATCGGCACGGACCGCCAGCGTCTGCACCCAAGCCTGTTCGGTGCTGTACACACACAGTCCGATGTACCCCAGCACGCGCCCGTAATCATCTCTGGTTAACCGGTACCACCGCGTATCGTGCTGCGCCAGCTCTGACCAGAACATCGCTTCCGACCACTGCTCGGTGCCGAATAACTCCCGTTCCAGCGGCAGCAGTTCTGGAATTTCCCACCATTGCAGCGGCGTTAACTGCGGCCAACTCCGCGGCTCTGCTAAAAAGCCCCTACCGGTGTTCTCATCACCTTGCCTACCTCCGTAGGTGGCGGCGCCTGCGGCCTTGGCAGATGCCTTTTTGGCAGAGCCTCCTACGTAATTGCTCCTCATAACGCGACGGCTTCGCGCACCTCGACCTGCGGAGTGGCATCGGGTCGACGCAAGTAGAGCGGGCGCGGGAATTCGCTAGGCGCACCGGCGAGCAACCGGGCCCGCGCGCCGCGTGCAAGTCCGATACACGTCGGATACGAAACGGAGTGCACGGGCAGTTGCAACACGTCGGCGTAGATGCTGGCTCCTTCACCCACGGCGAACCCCGCGTGGACCGTGCCATCATCGAGCAGCAAACGCAGCTGCGCTGGAGTATCGACCGCGGGCGAGGTTAATCGTTGCCCATTTCCGCCATAGAGCGCCCAATACACTTCACGGCGGCGGGCGTCTGTGGCAACCAACAATGGCTCAGCTTGCCGCGCCGCATCGGCAAGGGCATCGAGTGAGCAGACACCATAGAGCGGCAGCTCGACGGCATCGGCAAACGCTTGCGCGGTCGCCACTCCTACCCGCAGGCCAGTGAACGGTCCCGGTCCCACACCGATCACCACAGCGCCGAGGTTGGCAGGAGACACCTCCAGCTGCGTCAAACAGTCACGAATCTGCGGCAACAGCGCTTCGGTGTGTCGACGGGAATCTAGGGTGATGCGCTCAGCTAGCAGTACCACCGCGCCGTCCCCGTCAAGCTCGACAACTCCCGCGGTAACAGCCGGCGTCGCGGTGTCCAGAGTCAGCACAAACATCTATGAACCCTACCTCTATGCCATTGAGGAGTATCTCTATACCACCGGTAAGCGGCCGTGCAACTGCACAAGGCGTTGCTCCCAGTCGCCACCGACGGGTGTGAGCTCCAACTCGCGGCGCCCACTGACCGGATCTGGACTGATCGTGATCTCCAGACGGACTGGCGAAAGCTGCTCGACCACGCCGGCGCCCCATTCCACCACAGTGACCGAGCTCGCCAGGTCGGCATCAAGGTCCAGGTCATCGACCTCGAGCCGTCCGGCAAGCCGGTATGCATCAGCGTGCACCAACGCGAGCGAACCGCCGCGCGCCGGGTCAGGCGGATGCACTCGGGCGATGACGAACGTGGGACTCAACACGTCCCCGCACACACCCAGACCCGCACCAATGCCTTGGGTGAGCGCGGTCTTGCCTGCCCCTAGCGGTCCGGTTAAGACCACTAGATCGCCCGCGCGTAGCACTGTGGCAAGCGCGGCGCCAAGGGCGTGCATCTGGGCTGGCGTCGCGGCGGTGGTCAGCATAGGCTCGGTCACACTCCACCGCCACGGTATACCCGCTGTACCCGAGCGCCTACCCGTACCAGGAGCTCATAGCTAATCGTGCCTATGAGCTCCGCCCAGTCATCGGCGCTGGGCTCGCCATCGTCGCCTGGCCCAAACAGCACTGCTCGGTCTCCGGCCGCAACTGTCGTAGCCGACTCACCAAGGTCAACTACAAACTGATCCATGCATACGGTGCCAGCAATGCTCATTCGGCGGCCGCCCAGCTGCACCGGCCCGCAATTGCTGGCATGCCGGGGCACACCATCGGCGTAGCCCAGTGGAATCACCGCCAGCGTGGTGGCGCGGGCCGTTGTGTAGTGGTGGCCGTAGGAGACTCCAGCACCGACCGGCGCGTCTTTGACCAGCATCACCTCCGCCTGCAACGTCATGGCTGGCCGTAGCCCATAGCTGCGATATGTGTGTGGGATTGGTGAGTAACCATACAACGCGATGCCTGGTCGGATCAGGTCATAATGCGCTGCGGGTAGCGTGAGCGTCGCCCCGGAGCAGGCAATATGTCGCAGTTGTGGCTGTACGTCTTGCTGCCCGGCCAAAGCAAGTGCTTGATCGAATACCTGTAGCTGTGCGGCGATCGACGGATGGCCAAGCTCGTCAGAACACGCGAAATGACTCCAGATGCCGATGACTTCTATCGCACCTTCAGCTTGCGCTTTGGCGGCCGCCGTGACGAGGTCGGGCCATTGCCGCACGCTCGCCCCGCCGCGAGACAGACCAGTGTCAGCTTTGAGATGCACTCGCGCAGCATTACCGGTCTGGCGCGCCGCGACAAGCACCTGTGTGAGTAGCTCGACGCTGCTCACTGAAAGGTCGATTCGCGCCGCCAGTGCCTGCTCCCACGGCTGACCAGGGCTATATAGCCACGCCAGAATAGGGGCGGTGATGCCAGCGCGGCGTAGCTGGAGAGCTTCATCGATCGTGCAGACGCCTAACCAGCTGGCCCCGCCAGCCAGCGCGGCCGTAGCCGCTTGCACGGCGCCATGCCCATAGCCGTTTGCCTTCACCACCGCCATGACTTCGGCTGAGGTGTTAGCACGTAAATGCGCGGTATTGGAGCGAATGGCCGCCAGATCGATGACTGCTTCTGTTTGTGCCATGCTGACTAAGTGTGGACTATCCTCAACGGGGACGAAACCCCAGCGGTCCCCTTACGACAGTAGGCACGATGGTTCGTTGGTTTGATGAACGTGGCGACGACACCCGGTAGCTCTTGCACCAGCGCGGACGCGGTGACCGTGCCGTTTAGTTCCGCTCGCTGACCTGCAAGGCCATGTACGTAAGCGGCTACGCTCGCGGCTACGAGCGTTGGGCAGTCGGCGGCCAACAGCGCACCCAGCAGGCCGGATAGAACGTCGCCAGAGCCGGCTGTGGCCAGCGCCGGCGACCCGGTGAGGTTCACGTGCGGTGTCTGTTGCGGGCTCACAATGAGAGTGCGCGCTCCCTTGAGTAACACCGTAACGCCCAGGGAGTGCGCGAGCCGGCGCGCCGCGGCCAGCGGCTGCTCAGACTCCACGGGTTTGCCCAGTGCTGCAATTAGGCGCGCGAACTCTCGTCGGTGCGGTGTAAGCACGATGCCAGCTCCGATGGTAGTTGCCCGGTCAGCGGCGTGGGCGCCTTCGGGAGTAGCGCCATCGTGCAGCTGAAAGCCGGCGGCAATCATGCGGGCCAACACCGTAAGCGCATCGCCGTCGATCACCGTGGGTAGCCGCGCGCCGAGCACATTGCGTAGCGTCTGCTCGGCTTGATCGTCGGTATCCAGGCCTGGCCCAACAACCCAGGCCTGGACTCGGCCGGTGGCCTCGAAGGTGGGCGTGACAAGCGCTTCTGGGTAACGGGCCAGTATCCCGACTGCCGAGCTTGCCTGGCCTATGACGCAGCGCAGCGCGCCGATCGGTCCTGCCAACGCACCGCCAGCTGCCAACAGCGCCGCGCCTGGATACGTCGTGGAACCGGCGGCAATACCCAAGACACCCCGATCGTATTTGTCATCATCGGGCTGGGGTCGTGGCCAGCTCCGCGCAACGCTGTCCCCGCTACTGGCCATAAGCACCGGCCCAGCGTGTTCGGTCAGCGCATGCTCGATGCCAATCGGCACAACGCGCAGCACACCGACATAGTGGGCGCCGGGGGTCAACAACAACCCAGGTTTGGCACACCCGAAGGTCACTGTCACATCCGCGACGATCGTGGCCGCGGGGTTGTCAACCTCGCCAGTATCGGCATCGACGCCGCTTGGAATATCGACCGCTACTACCAAGCTGCCTCGTTCTTTGGCCACCTGAGCGGCCTGCGCCAACTCCGCCACCGGGCCGCGGAGCGCACCCACCATGCCGATGCCTACGAGTCCGTCGATAATCAGCTCAGCGGAGTGCAGCACCGCACTGTCGTGCTGCTGGCTAGCCAGCAGCGATCGGCCACCCGCGGCGTGCAGCGCAGCGAGCGCCGCCGAGCGCACTCCAGCTGACTCTTCGGCAGCCAGCACAGCAGTAACCGCTGCTCCGCGGCGAGCAAGCTGGGCGGCGGCATACAACGCGTCCGCTCCGTTGTTGCCTCGACCGGTCAGAACAACTACCCGAGCGCCATATAACCGGCGCCCATCGTTAGCCAGCAGCTGTACGCATTCGCGGGCTAGCCCATGTGCCGCGCGCGCCATGAGAGCGCCCTCAGGCAGCGTGGCGAGCACGCGGCTCTCAGCCGCTCGTACCGCAGCTACCGACCATGCAGCGTGCGGCGTGTCGGTGGAATCTAACCAAGCAGTGCCCACGATGACTCAGCCTTCACCCTCGGCGATTACCGTAGCTGATGCAATGCCGCCGTCATGTGACAGTGACAGGTGCCAGCGAGTAACGCCCAGCGCGGCCGCGGCAGCGGAGACAGTCCCGGTCGTAGTAAGCCACGGCCGGCCATCGGAATCGGCTACCACTTCGCAGTCGTGCCACTGCAACCCGCCGGGCACGCCTAGCGCCTTAGCTACCGCTTCCTTGGCCGCGAATCGGGCCGCTAGTGACTCCGATGAGCGCGGGTTGCCGGATACAGTGAGCCGCTCGGCTTCAGTGAACAAACGCTCAGCTAGCAAGGGTGTGCGCTTGAGCGCGGCGGCGAACCGCTCTACTAGAACGACATCGATGCCTGTGCCTATTATCATGCCGGGGCTGCTACTCGAAACCCGCGTTCCTCAGCCGCAGCAGCGAGCTTCTGGTCGTAGGTAACGAACATATGGACGTTGGGTTGCAATAGCTCAGCGGTAGCGAGGTGTATCGCGTCCAGGCTCCGCAACGGCTTTCCGGGAATCGCCCCGGCAGCATCTAGCAAAGACGTCGCGACATCGACCATCCGCAGACTTGCCAAGACCTGCTCAGCTAGCTCGAACCGGTACTGCTGAGCCTCCTTTCGAAGGAGAGCACGACGTAGCTCAGTGCGAACGATCGCGCTACTGACCTGGCGAGTCTCGGAGTGTCGGTCCAGAAACACCTCCAGCGCTTGGGACTCAGCTTCTGGCAGAACTACCTTGACCAACGCACAGGAATCGAGATAGATCACCGTGTCTCTTCATTTCTCATTTCGATGATTGCCTCCGAAAGGGAGCCCGTGTCCTCCCCTGGCCTGCGTGGCGGAGTCCGCCAGCCAGAAAGGCCACCTGGTTTGCCCTGGTTTGGATCGACTAATCCACGGTCTATGAGTTGTTGCCACAGCTCTTCTTCTGGGTTCGGCGGGGTGAGATGGGCGACAAGCTTGCCGTGATTGGTGATATCGATCTGTTCGCCTTGCCGGGCGCGATTAATCCACTCGCTAGCGTTTCGCTGCAACTGACGCACGGGAACCTTGGTTCGCTTAACGTCCTTAGTTACTGTCATGCAATTAGCTTAGCTGTACAACCAGAATCAGCCAAGCTCTCACCTACTCCACGGTGACAGATTTGGCTAAGTTGCGGGGCTGATCAACATCGTTGCCGCGTGCGGCGGCAATGCCGCACGCCAGCACTTGCAGCGGCACGGTGGTCACCAGCGGAGCAAGCAATGTGGCAACGTGCGGCACGCTGATCAGCTCATCGGCGTAGGGCACGACCGCATCGTCACCTTCCTCAGCGATCACCACGGTACGCGCGCCTCGTGCTCGCACTTCCTGGATATTGCTCACGATCTTGTCGTGCAGCACACTTCGGCCCCTCGGTGAGGGAACCGTGACCACGACGACAGTGCCTTCCTCGATGAGCGAGATGGGACCATGTTTGAGCTCGCCGGCGGCAAAACCTTCTGCATGCATATAGGCCAGTTCCTTGAGCTTCAACGCTCCTTCCAGGGCCACTGGATAGCCGACGTGCCGGCCTAGAAACAGCACTTGATCCGCGTCTCGCAGCGACTCGGCGAGTCGGCGTACTGGATCCATCAAGGTGAGCACCTTGGCGATGGCCTCCGGTGCCTTGCGAAGTGCCGCGACAATGTCGCCGATCTCGTCGTCAAAGAGCACACCACGTGCTTGCGCCAGGTATAAGCCCACTAAATACACGGCAGTGACCTGGGTCAGAAAGGCTTTCGTCGAGGCTACGGCAACCTCCGGCCCGGCATGGGTGTACAGCACCGCGTCGGATTCCCGCGGGATGGTCGAACCGATGGTGTTGCAGATCGCCAGCACCGGCGCCTTCTGCTCGCTGGCATGGCGCAGCGCCATGATGGTATCCATCGTCTCACCCGATTGCGAGATCACGATGGTGAGCGTGTTGGGGCCAAGCACCGGGTCGCGGTATCGGAACTCACTAGCCAGCTCGACCTCCACCGGAATCCGAGTCCAGTGTTCGATGGCGTATTTGGCGATCAGCCCAGCGTTGTAGGCCGTACCGCAGCCAATGACGAAGACCTTGTCAATGTCACGCAGCTGCCGCGGTGACATATGCATGTCATCCAACACGACCTCGCCGGTTTCGGTGAGCCGACCTCGCAAAGTGTCGGCCACGGCTTGGGGCTGCTCGGCGATCTCCTTGAGCATGAAGTAGTCGTAGCCGCCCTTCTCCGCGGCGGCGCAATCCCAGTCCACGTGGTAGTCCGTACCGCCGGCTGGAGCGCCGAAAAAGTCGGTGATGACTATGGCCTGTGGAGTGACCTCAATGACTTGATCTTGTCCCAGCTCTACAGCTTCTCGGGTGTACTCGA
>JBBSOC010000072.1:0-10782 GCA_038260095.1 Mycobacteriales bacterium
CACAATTTTGGTTGGTGGCGCTATTTCCCCCGATTGATACCGTGAGAAAGTCGATGGAGCGATTCCCAGTTTTCCAGCCACTGAGGTAGCGGTCCTGCCACCACGTTTCAGAGCTGCCTTGATCCAATTCCCCATGTGCCCAGCGGGAAGAACCCTCGACTGGCTCGGGGTTAACTGTCTCACTGGCGGAACAACAGCGAGCTGAGCATCGAACTCATCCTGCCCGAGACGCCGAATCGCTTCGGGCGCCAGCGTCTCTATCAGAGCGCTCACTTCTGGCGGAGGTCCAACACGCCCTAATTCATAGCCAGAAAGCATTGCGGCGCCGCATCCGAGCAGCTCCGCGCATTCCTTTTGACTCAAACCCAAAGCCCGTCGGATCACCCCAATACGATGCCCTTGTGTCCGGTACGCCAGCGATTGCGACAAGCGCTTACCTCGAGGAACCGATCTTCTATTCAAGTTCGCGATATGCCCTGGTCTACCGTGACCGTGGGGATATCGCTCCTTAACTTGCTCCACAGCTTCCATGACCTGTTTCGCCGTAAGCGACGGTTTCGTGGCTTTGACAATTCGGCGTATGACTTCCTCTGGTACGTCCGACTTTCTGCTCCGATATCGGGATAGCTGCGAAGCGGAGATTTTGATGATTCCCGCCAGCTCTTCCGCGGTCATCCCGCTATCGCCTAAGGTTTCATGGATCCAACGGGCCACATGTCCTGCTGACGGGGTCCTCGTCCGTGAATAACCTCGCCGCGGTTGCGGAGCCGGGACATCGGCTAACCTAACAGCGAATTCCTCTTGGCCGATTCTGGCTATCACAAGCCCGGCAAGGTAATTGATTGTGGCTACCGTCTCGGGATGTAGGGGTATTTTGCCGGATTCATATCGCGACACAGTTGCGGCATCGCGACCAAAGAACGCACCGAAAGGGCCTTGCTTTAGGTCCATAGCTTGACGGATGACTCGGACGCGATGACCCAGGCGGCTATCCCCCCTGTTAGCCATCGGCGTAGAGGGCTGCGTCACGGCACGCTAACCACTGCGAATTGGGCCGCGTACAGCTCGTTGTACAACCCACCTTCGGCTAGAAGCTGCTCGTGGGTGCCCCGCTGCGCGATCCGCCCATCGTCGACCACCAGAATCTGGTCAGCACCCCGAATAGTGGAGAGCCGGTGGGCGATCACTAGCGCGGTACGGTCGGCCAACGCCTCCTCCAGCGCCCGCTGCACCGCTAGCTCGGATTCTGAATCCAGATGTGAGGTAGCTTCGTCGAGAATCACAATGGACGGCGACTTGAGCAGCAGCCTCGCGATGGCCAGGCGCTGCTTCTCCCCACCGGAGAGCCGATAGCCGCGCTCCCCCACTACCGTGTTGAGTTTGTCGGGAAGAACACGCACCATATCAGCAATCTGAGCACGGCCAAGCGCTTCCCATATCTGCTCGGCGCTGGCGTGCGGCGCCGCATATCGCAGGTTTGCCTCAATCGTGTCGTGGAACATGTGGGGGTCTTGCGAAACCACGCCGATGCTGCCTCGCAGTGATTCTTGAGTTACATCTCGCACATCCAGGCCATCGAGGAGTATCGCGCCGCCGGTGACGTCGTACAGCCGAGGTACCAGCTGCGCGATGGTGGTCTTTCCCGCGCCCGAGGGGCCTACTAGCGCGATGATTTGGCCCGGTTCGGCCAGGAAACTCACCCCGCGCAGCACCGGCCGGTTCGAGGTACGGTCAAGAATCGCGACGTCCTCCAGCGAAGCCAGCGATACCTCTTTTGCTGTGGGGTAGGTGAATTGCACGTCGTTAAATTCGATCCGTCTGGCGCCCAAAGGTAGCTTTTTTGCGCCAGGCTTATCCGTCACCATCGGTGGCAGATCCAGTACTTCGAATACGCGCTCGAATGACACCAGCGCACTCATCACGTCCACCCGCACGTTCGACAGCGCAGTAAGCGGCCCATACAACTGGGCCAGCAGCAACGCCAGCGCGACCACCGTGCCGGCATTGAGCTGGCCGTCAAACGCTAGCCACCCACCCAGGCCGTACACCAGTGCCTGTGCCAGGGCGGCCACCAGCGTCAACGCAATGAAGAACATTCTGCTGTACAGCGCAGACTGCACACCGATATCGCGCACTCGAGTGGCGCGTTTACCAAATGATTGATTCTCCTCATCCGCGCGCCCGAACAACTTCACCAACATGGCACCGGAAACGTTGAACCGCTCGGTCATGGTGGTGTTCATCGACGCGTTGAGTTGCAGCTGTTCCCGGGTAATAGCTTGTAGCTTGCGCCCAAACCAGCGAGCTGGCAGCACGAAAACCGGTACTAGTATCAACGACAGCAGCGTGATCTGCCAGCTCAGCGTGGCCATCACGCCCACGGTCACGATCAGTGCGATGAAGTTAGAGCCGACACCCGATAATGTGCCGGTAAACGCCCGCTGCGCTCCGATCACGTCGTTGTTCAGACGAGAGATCAACGCGCCGGTCTGCGTCCGGGTGGAAAACGCTATCGGCATACCGAGCACATGATCGAAAACTTTGCGGCGCAGATCCAGAATCAAGCTCTCCCCAATGCGGGAGCTGTACCAACGCTCAGCCATGGATAGCACGGCAGCCAGTAGCGCCAAGCCCGCAATGACGGCGGCAATGGTCACCACCAGACCGCGGTCGCGGTGTTGCACGATGGCGTTGACCACCCGGCCAGCTAGCACCGGAGTTGCCACCGAGGCTACCGCGGCGCCGGCCAAAACTACGAACATCACTATCAGCTGCCGGCGGTATGGCTTCGCATACTCTAAAACCCGACGCACAGTGACCTTAGATATCGCTTGATTGGCCACCACCGAATCGTCGCGGTACGCCATACGCCGCAGCGACGAATGCGCGGAATAACCCATCATCGAGATATCTCCTGGGGATTTTTACAGCTCTACGTTGAGCAACCCCAAGCTAGCCGCATAACTTCCCGTGTGCAGAGACCCAACACACCATCTACTCCGGAAAACGCACAGCAGCCCACATGGCCTCGACCGAACAGTCCGAATACCACTTAAAACGGTTGCCCAGTTATCAGCCTAGTCATTGACCAAAGTTTAGACTAGAATGACGACATGCGAACTCTTCCGTTGTCTGAAGCTAAAACGCACCTTTCCGAGATCGTCGAGGAGGCCGAACGTACCCATGAGCGGGTCACCATCACCAAACATGGCCATCCCGCGGTGGTACTGGTCTCCTCCGATGACTTAGAGGCGCTAGAGGAAACCCTGCACTGGCAATCCATCCCTAATATTCGCGAGCGGATAGCCGAAGCCGAAGCCGCGATCGAGCGCGGCGAGGTGTACTCCACCGACCAGGTGCGTAACGAACTGCGGTTTCCGTTGCGGTGAGTAGCCGCTATGTTGTCGAAATAAGTGCCCCGGCTTTTCGTGACCTGCAACGCATTCCACGAAAGGTTGCAGAGGCCATTCTAGCTTTCTGCGATAGTCAGCTGGCTGAAAACCCTCGACGGGTCGGAAAGCCACTTCGTCGCGAGTACGCTGGGCGTTTCAGCGCTCGCCGAGGTGACTATCGCGTGATGTACTCCATCACAGAGGAAGCTAAGAAAGTGCGGGTGCTCGTCATTGACCACCGCTCCCATGTATACCGCCCTGGCAGATGAACGGAGTCGAGTCAGCGGTTGTGGCTGGAGCCGGCAGGTGACGCTGCAGCCACAAGACTGCGTACCGGTCGATCGACCGGTTATCCGCCCAGAAACGCTGAACAATTTTACGAACGGATTGCTATGGCTGCTCACTGGAATCGCCCAAACCTCGGCGGCCCCATCGCATCGGCCGGCTCATGACGACGCTGTCTGAAATTGCTTTGCTCAGGCTCGTCGCGCAGCGCCTGGCCGGTCCTGGCTTAGCCACCGTAACCGACAGCGTCGGATGGATGACCGCCCTGCAGGCACAGGACTATAGCGGGGCCCTCACCTCCGTCGCACTGCGTACCACGAAAGGTAGCCGGCAGGGTGTCGAGGCAGCGCTGAACGCCGGCGAGGTCGTCAAGTCATGGCCGATGCGCGGCACGCTGCACCTCGTCATGGCCGAAGACCTCCCCTGGATGTTAGAGCTCACGACTCCTCGATTGGTGGCAGGCGCCGCCAGCCGTCGGGCCCAGCTCGATCTGGACATGCCAACACTTGATCGCGCCCGAGAACTAGCGGTGAACGCGTTGACGGGCGGTCACCAACTGCGACGAAGCGAACTGCTCGCAGTCTGGGATGAGGGTGGACTGGTCACGACAGGATCGCGCGGCTACCACATGCTGTGGTACCTGGCGCAGACCGGAACGCTCTGCTTCGGACCGGTATGCGGAGACGAACAGCTTATTGTGCTCGTCGACGAATGGATTCCGCGCCCAAAACGTCCAGAGCATGAGGAAGCGTTGGGTGAATGGGCCTTGCGCTACTTCCGTAGTCATGGCCCCGCGACGATCAAGGACTTCATCCGGTGGACGAACTTGGTCGCAGCAGATGCCCGAACTGGACTCGCACTTGCCCGGCCTCGACTTTCTAGACTTGACGTTGACGGCGTCGAGTATTTCATGGACCCGAAAACTCCGGATCTGCTCAACTCCTGTCGAAGCCACGCCCAAGGTCTATTTCTGCTCCCGGGGTTCGACGAGTTCATCTTGGGCTATTCCGACCGCCGTGCCACCCTGCGCGCAGAGTTCGCCGACCGCATTGTTCCCGGCGGCAACGGAGTATTTCGACCGACGGTCGTCAGCGACGGTCAGGTCATCGGAGTTTGGAAGCACGTCGGTCGCGGCGCTAAACGGACCATTGCCACCACACCGTTCGAGTCGTTCCCTGAGGCGGTGACGGAAGCGATTCTCCAGCGCTACACCACCCTGCCGTAACTAGGGGCGGCTCCCACACCGTTATCGTATGATCGACCAGGTGCCAGGAAGTCAATCCTGGCCTGATGGGCGGACCTGCGCGTGAGCGATGACGACGAACGAGACCGAGCTATGCAACTCAGAAGACCTCACCGTGAAGAGAAGAGGTTTCATGGCAAATACGCGCCGAGGCAGCCGATTCATTGCGACCTGTTCACTGGCCATAGCGCTCTCTGTAGTTATCACCGGCTGTGGCGTGGGTCTAGCACGTGATTCAAGCACGGTGACTGGGCAGCAGGCGGCGTGCTTGCCAAGCTCAAGCTACCCGCGAGCGCACGTGACTTTGATGTTCACCACGACAGAGGCATTGACGAGCGATACCGATTCAGTTTTCGGCTGGATAGAAAAGATTTAAACGTATTCATTTCCGATAGCGCGCTTCCTCCTCTGGAGTCCGGCCTACGTGCAATTTCTAAAGCCGACGCCGAAGCGCCTGAGTGGCCACGGAGCCAGTTGAAGCAGGTTACGGGTGTTGGCGATGATCGGAGTGGGCTAGTCCGGAAAGTGGTTGTTGATCTGTCTGACCCCTCCGTGGCGACCGTCTACGTGAAATCCTTCCGCACGTAGACGGCGGGGTAAGCCGACTATTGAGGCCACCATTGTTGAGTCGTTCCTCTACACGGATCGCCGAAGGAGGCCTCAGCGCCTCAATATGAGGTGGCAGCAGAGTGAAACCGCAGGTCAGATTCGACGGGAGTGGTTCGGATGCAGCGGATTGCAGTCAATGGTGGTAGTTTCTATATGTTCGTGTTTCTTTCACGCTCGCAAAGAACGATATTGCGGGCGCGCAGCTAGCTTCAGGAATCTGGAGAAGTCGCGTCGGAACCCGGCCCGAGGCGCCGCACAGTGCGGGCTTCGTATCCAGCCCTGTAAGGGAGCAAAATGACTCAGGGAACTGTCAAATGGTTCAATTCGGAAAAAGGCTTCGGTTTCATCTCTCGCACTGATGGACCCGACGTCTTTGTGCACTACTCCGAGATCGAGGGGAACGACTACCGTAGCCTCGAAGAGAACCAAAGCGTGACGTTCGAGCTGGCGGAAGGCCCCAAGGGCCCACAGGCCACCCGCGTCAAGGCAGTCTGACACACCGGCACGCAACACGTGCCGTAGACAACACAAAGCCAAGCTCGGCACTGCTCAGTGCCGAGCTTGGCTTTGTTGTACCAATTGCTGCATCTCTGGCTTCCCTGAAGCTCCTTTGCGACTTGCAAGACCGTTGGAACCCCACTGCGAGTCGACCTAGCGGCCCTCGGACCTTGCGCCATCAAACCGTTATTATCTTCAGCTGTGTTAGAAACAAGTACAGCTGAGATTGTGCTGAACCAAGCTAAATGTTATGCGGCCTATGGACTCCATCTTGCCGAATCCCGTGGCGGTGAAACCTCCGAGTGGCGTGGCATTGTTATGTGCAATGCTGGATTGACTCCGTACCGAAACATGGTTGTGCCGCAGCGATCGATTCCACCGAGAGAAGCCCCCGAACTCGCTCAGCGACTGGTTGATTTCTACGGCTCTCGCAGAGGGTGGATCCTCTGGAGTGTTTTTCCGCTCGCCCTCTCGGCGGGTGGATTCATGTATCGGCTAGAGAATCCCACCATGTACCGGCCAGCGTCCCTTCCTCTCAGCGTGGCAGAAGTTCCTGGCCTCCGCATCGAAGAAATAACAGACGAATGCGGCATGGAAACGTTTGAACGCGTCCGGGAGACGGCCACCGGTCGCCTGAAAGCATCGCAGAAGTTATCGGGACCACATCTAGACGCCCGAACTCTCAGCAAGAGCTACCGACTGTGGCTAGGCCACATCGGGACGGAAGCTGTCGCAACCGGAGCCAGCTTCGAGGGTGAAAGCGTCAATATAATCAACAGTATCAGCACCCTGGCGGGCTTTCGCCGACAAGGGATCGGTGCTGCAATGAGCGCTCACGCGATCAGAGCCAGCAGCAAACCAGCTGCTCTGAACAGCGATCCCGACGGGTTCCAACTATACCGAAAGCTTGGGTTCACAGAAGTTGGCAGAGTTCAGTTCTGGGCACTGAGCTGAAGCTTCCGCGCCAGGATTGCAGTCTGAAGCCAGAAAGCAGCACAGAACGCTTTCCGCGTCGTGCAAAGCGCACGTCTTGCTCGGTTGCTCACGTCACCTGACATGACGTCGGCTCGCTCTCTTCTGTAGACAGCCGATCTAACGCCATCACGTGATATGTGTAGCTGTGGCCGGCTACCGCAGTGGTGTCTGTGAAGCACTGGTCTCGTACAGCGGCGAGCAGATGTGTGGCGTCGGCGAAGTCGCAGTCCTGAACTTGGACCTGACCGTCGAATCGATACACCGCGTACGAGGCTGTGCCCGACCTCTCGAGGAAGTTCGGTAGCTACCGGCGTGGCCTCGGGCAGCACACTCAAGCTGAAGGAGGAAATTCTCAAGTGGGTAATCCTCACCCACTTCATGCGGACTGCGGCTGAGTAGCCGAGCAGCAAGGTCAAGAGACTTTTGGTGCGATCCCTACGTGAGCTTCAAACACTCCAGACTCTATTTTGGCGCCAGTGGTCGAAGACGGCCAAGGCCAACAGTATACGAGCGCAAACGAACAGGTGCCATCTACTTCTACTGGCAACCAGCGCGCGTCATACCCAAACGTTGTCTCCTCGCGCATCAGGAAAGACATCAGATCATCATGGACTTCGAGCTTAAGAAGAGTTCCTCGCGCCCACTCGTTGCCCCCAGGAAATAGCACGGGGAACCGACCGGATCGGTGCCAATACAGGCTTCTCCGAACGCGAGCCGCAGCCTGGGAAAGTATGTACGGCTGGATACGTTCTCTCAGCCTTCCGGCCGCGGTCAATTGTCCGTATACGAACAAAGCCAGTTCGCTCATGCCTGTGCCACCAAACACCTCAGCAGGTGGCGGCAAATCTACCTCAACACCATCCCCCACGGTTCACCTCTCCACTAACATCGCGTACTGGTGCCCATGACTATCACGGGGAGGATTATCACCGTGGCTGGCGCGGTTATGATTGTCGTCTTCGGTGCCTTCTTGCTCGATCCCCGCTGAATGCTAAGGAAGATTAAGGCATGAAACAGCTCACCCGCGTCCTAGCGCTCGTCGTCGCCTTGGTAGTGGGTTCGGCTACCTCAGGTTGCGATTGGGGCGACCGCGCCGGAGAATACACCACGCAAGACCGTAAGGTCGCCGCGTTTGACCGCATCAAGATCAATGTCGGGCGGGCGGATGTCACCATTAAGGAAGGTCCGCAACGGGAACTGACGCTACGGGGCGGCGAAAAGACGCTAGATAAAACGACCACCAACGTAACTAGTAGCACGTTGTCTATTGATCGCGAAGGAAACGCCAGCAAGTCGTTGAAGATCACGATCGTGGTGCCCAAACTCCGGGGCGTCGATGTCGACGGCGCTGGTTCAGTCGAGCTAGTAGAGGTGGATACCGACGCGCTGGAGTTGCGTAAAGGCGGGGCGGGTGAGCTAAGCGCCACAGGGAAAGTGGACATGCTTACGGCGACGCTTTCCGGAGTAGGCGAGCTGAGCCTTGCCGACCTGGTTGCCCACCGAGCGAATGTTCAGGTGAACGGGGTTGGACATGCCGTGGTGAATGTGATCGACGATCTCACCGCCACGGTCAACGGGGTGGGTGGCGTCGAGTATCACGGCAACCCGGCGGTGCACCCGAACCTGAATGGGGTCGGGAGCATCCGCAAAGCATGATTCGTGTCCGGCCAAGAATTGGATTGCCTAGCGCGACGGTTCACGAATCACCAGCTAGTACGCGGTGAGGTTGGTGAACTGCTCGACTGAGGCATGGAACTCGTGCAGACGCATCAATTTAGGGAATCGGCGATGTGCGAGGAAGGCTTTGACGATAAAAAGGTGCGAGCGATAGTCGGAGAGCGCTAACTCGATGGCCGTGTCCCGGAGCAGCGCGGGGTTCCCCGTTCGCGCATGTGTTACCGCAGGCTTGCAGCGCTGAGGTGAGATTTTCTCAGTTGTGGTCAGACGTGTCAGCGACGTGGGCGTGAGTGCCGGCAGTGGGCCGTGGGTCTGCAGGGTACTAAAGCCGTGGCGCACGATTGGCGTTACGAGCCAGGTTCGGACGCTCCGTCAGGTGGACGTGACGGTCGGTTGACTGGCAGCGATGGCGCGCTCGAGTAGCTCCGGGTCGACGTCCCACCAGTCGCGCAGCGAACGCAGTGGCTCCAGCAGGGTGGGGTCGGCCAGTTCGGCCGCTGCCTCCACGACGAGCTTGCCGACGTAGTCTGTCTGCAGCTCCGCGCGAACCCTGTCGACGAGCGCCCTTTCGTGCCGTGCGGCGAGGCCCACTAGCGCCTCCGACCGGGTGTTGTAATGGGAGTCGTCCACGCGGTCCCACAGCGCCGATCGGACCTGCTCTGAGTCGTCATCGAGCTGGGACAGGCCGAACGTCGCCCAATCTCTCACCGTGGGATCGGGATCGGCCGACAGCCTGACGAGCTGCTCCACACCTCGGCTGTCACCGTCCGCCGCGATCGCTCCCGCCAGGCCCATCGCGACGGTTCGCCGCACGCTGGAGGACTTGCTCGCAGCCAGCTTCGAGAGCGGCTCGACGGCGGACGGGTGGCAGGTGAGCCGCAGAGCGTCCGCGATCGACCATTCCAGGTGGGGATGGATAGCATCCTGGATCATCCCGTCCAGCAGGGCAGTCGCCCCGTCGACGTTGGCGGTGTTGCCGTCGACCAGTGACCCGAGCACGTGCGCCGCGACGGCCCGCTCCAGCGGGTCACGGGAGGCCGCGAGACGCCGCGCTGCCGAAAGTGCGTTCAGAGAACGGCCGATCGCCTCCGCAGCTGGCCCTTCGTGGCACTGGTCCGTGAGCTCCGGCTCGGCCCTCTCCTCCTGGACGGCCCGGGCGATCAGGTCGCCGCCGTCACTTGTTGGATCCTCCACGCTGCTTTCCCTTGTTCCGTTCATTTTTGAACTTCTCTACCTGCTCCAGCTTACGCCGTGCCCGGTTGTAGGCTCCTTTTCAGTCCTTCCCCGAGCTGGCCATCTTTTTGGCATCGAGCGCATCCTCCTGCGTGAGCTGGGGTGTCTGCTGCTTCCTCGAGAACGCCGAGATGATTCCCGCGATCGCCCCGACCGCCAGCGCTACCCCTCCCGCCACGCCCTATACCACGCCCGCAGGGGCGCCGAGGATGGTGGCGTCGAGGGCCACCTCGCCCAGGTCCATCTCGGCACCCAGACCCAACGCGCCCACAGACATGGCAGCCAGCGACGGTGAGCCGTCGCTCGTGAGAACAACCGGCTCGGCCAGCCCTTCGGTGTCGACGTCGTACCTCCCGGATCTTGTACCGAGTGGGCCACTATCAGCTTTGAAGATGTCCTCGACGACCTGGTGGGCCCTGCGCTCAAGCTCATCTAGCTTGGCCCAGTATGTAAGGCTGGATACGTTCTCTCAGCCTTCCGGTCGCGGTCAATTGTCCGTATACGAACAAAGCCAGTTCACTCATGCCCGCGCCACCAAACACCTCAACAGGCGGCGGCAGATCTACCTCACCACCAGCCCCCACGGCCCACCTCTCCACTAACGTTGCCGCGCTGGTGCTCATGACCGATGTTTCATGCGTCTGCGCTCACGTTGGTCCGATGAGAAATGACTTTGGCGGTTCTTACGCCAACAAGACTCCCTTCTAACTGTTGACCCGGTGACTGAGCCTGTCAACGGTTAGGAAGTGTTTAGCCATGACGTTCGTGGACGCATTGCCTGCATGGCGGAACAAGCACATTCTTGGTGAGTTGCTTCAACAACCATTCGGTCTCGGAGATTCACCTGTTGGACCACATACGCCGCACTCG
>JBBSOC010000073.1:0-10375 GCA_038260095.1 Mycobacteriales bacterium
GCCTGGATCGACGCCGAAGAGTGCCTCCAGGTCGATATCGACTTCGTAGGCGTAGCCCTGCTGGGTCGGCGACCAGAGCACCACACGGGTGTTTAGGCCACTACCAAAGACGCGCTGGTACACATGGCAACCAGCGCCGGTTATGTGTACGGCAGCCCGGGGAGCTACAACAGCCAACTAGGTGTGGCCTTGTCTCTGCTGGGCTGTCCGCGCGACTGCTCTATGGCGGTGATTGAGGCCGCGGTAACCCAGGTTGGCGAAATGGCGCGACTACAGGACATGGTCCGGCCAGACCATGTCGTGTTCACCAACCTCACCCAGCGACATGCGTCGGCGTTTAGCGATCGTGCGGCTCACTCCCGAGAAATTTTGTCGATGGCCGCCGAGGTTAGAGGGTGCGCCGGCACGTCCCTATTGGCGCACCCTCCTAATGCCACAGGTTGGCTTTTGTTCGGCACATTGGACGATGAACTAGCGTCGATCGCGCAGGAAACGAGCAAAGCTGATCGTTTGGTATGGAACGGCCCTAATAGGGTGCCGCGTTTTTCCGCACCAGAACGCACTGACGACGGTTTAGCCACTCACGTCGTTTTCCCCGATGGCACAACTGGGGAACTCTCAACCAGGGTCGTGGGCGTTGAAATCCTTTACGATGTCGAGCTTGCGATCACTGCCGCGTGGCTACTCGGGGTTGACGCCGCGGCTCTCCTTGAAGCCGCTCAGGCCTACATTCCGGTGGCTAGTCCAGCGGAGATTTGGCGATCGCCTGGTGGTGTGACGCTTGTCCGAGATGTAGCTACCGGTGACTCGCTTGCGTTAGAGAGCGCGCTGCGGACGGCTAAACAGTTTCTAGGTAGTAGCAGCCGAGGTAGTAGCGGTCGAGTAGTCGCGGTGCTCGCCGATCCCCTGGCGGCCTGCGCGGCGGCGGAAGCGCGTTCCCTCGGCGCGACGCTGGCAGGGACCGCCAACGCTGTGTGTGGCTTAGATCTCCCCGTTCATCGTCTGATCGCGGAGCAGGTCCGCACAACAGACGCAGATCTGCCCATCAACCTCTTCGAGAGCACCGATGCGCTGCGTGATCACCTCCTCGCAACCTTGCATCAGGGGGATGTGGCGCTTATCGAGTCGGCGCGGGGCGCGGCCATGGCGGACGTTTCGCGCACGTTGATGGAGGCTATGGCAACGACCCGGCTCAATATCGATCTCAGCGCTATTGAAAGCAATGTCGCGGCTATTCGGAAGCTGATTGGCCCTCAACCACATTTGATGGCGGTGGTTAAGGCCCGCGCTTATGGCACCAGTCCGGTGCACGTCAACTCATGCCTACGGCTTCAGGAAGCTGGCGTGGATTTCCTCGGTGTCGCTGCCGCCGATGAGGGAATAGACCTTCGTCGCGCCGGCGTTAGTTTACCGATCCTGGTGTTGCTAGGGGCGCCGGAGGAGATCGAGAAAATGGTGCTGCACCGGCTTACTCCACTGGTCTACTCGATAGAAATGTTAGACGCCGTTGCCAAGGTTAGCGAGCGGATTGGCTCTCCGTTGTCGATCCACTTTGAAGTCGACTCCGGCATGCACCGGACCGGCCTTTCCCCCAAGGAGGCACTCCATGCCTTGCGGCGTATTCGGGATTTGAAGGACGTGCGCTTAGAAGGTCTGATGACCCATCTAGCCTGCGCAGACATCCCCGAGGAGGACGCTCGTACCCTCCGTCAATTGGCGCTTTTTGAGGAGGTCTGTAATTCCGCTGACGGTCTTGGCTTTACTCACATCATCCGTCACGCTGCAAGTACCGCCGGCACAATTCGTTTCCCGCAAGCCCGCCTCGACATGGTGCGGATTGGGCTTGGACTGTTTGGGCTACATCCTTCGGCCGCCACGAAAGACTACATCTCCTTCGTTCCTGCCGTGAGCCTAGTGAGCCGCATTGTGGAAATCTACGATATTGAGCCCGGCGAACGAGTCGGCTATGGCGCAACATTTCAAGCCCCGGCGCAGGGAACTCGAATCGGTGTCGTGCCGGCCGGATATGACGATTGTCTTCCGCGAGCGTTTTCTAACTTCGGCCACGTTCTTGTCGACGGTAAGCGCTGTCCCATCATCGGAAACATTTCCATGGATTCCATGACCGTGGATCTCAGCAACGTTCGGCACGCCGGCGTAGGCAGCGACGTGGTCATCTACGGGCGCCAGGGCGACGTGGAGATTTCGATCGAAGACGTGGCCACGGCTATCGGCACTATTGCCTGGGAGCTGATGACGCTGGTCGGCACCAGAGTGCAACGCGTTTTTACCCGTCACTGATGCTCGCAAGCCGCCGATACGAGATTGGCACATGACGAGGTTGGAATCTAAGGAAAGGTAAGAAACTCATGCTGAAAGTCGCGCTAGTGCTGGGTGGGCCCTCCCAAGAGCGGGCCATCTCGTTGAACTCGGCCCGGTCGGTCGCCGACCACCTCGAAGGCGACGGGATTGTGCTGGAGGAGATCATGTATTTCGATCTGCGGACTCGGGCCTATTCCATCTCACGCGCTTTGCTGTACTCCAATACCCCGTCAGACTTCGACTTCAAGCTTTCACATACCGCCACACCACTAAGCCATGATGAGCTGGCCGCTCGGCTTCGTTGCTGTGATGTGGCGTTTCCAGCAATGCACGGTGCGTTTGCCGAAGATGGCGGTATTCAGTCGCTTCTAGAGGAAATCGGCGTTCCGTATCTCGGTTCTGGCCCAGGCGAATCCGCCGGGGCGTTCGATAAGTTCAGCGCCTACAACACGCTGCTTGATTCCGGAATCGCAGCCATCCCCTCGCACGTCGTGAGATCAACTGATCCCGAAACGAGGACACAGGAGCGTTTGGAAAGCGTCTTCTCCGACAGCGATCGGGTGGTGCTCAAACCGGTGCGAGGTGGGTCGAGTATCGATGTGCATATCGCCCCGAACATCGGTGTCGCGATGACGGTTCTGGGCGATATGTTCCGTCGCCATGAGCGGGTGCTTATCCAACCCAAAATGCGAGGTGCGGAATTCACGACCATTGTCATGGACAACGGCTGTGGCGCGGTTGCCCTAGTACCGGTGGAGATCGAGGTCGGGAACCCTTCCCACACCGGCGATGCCAATCATGCCAGCCGTGTTAGTTATACCGATGAAATCTTTGACTATCGGCGCAAGTACCTCGTCAGCAACGACTCTTCCTATCACTGCCCACCTCGCTTTTCTGACGCGCTGATCCAGCAGGTACGAGAAACGTCTGAGCAGGTGTTTTCCGTTCTCGGACTGCGTGATTTTGCCCGTGTCGATGGCTGGCTTGCGGCCGATGGCAGCGTCGTCATCGCCGATGTGAATCCGCTGAGCGGAATGGAACAGAACAGCTTCCTATTCATTCAGGCTGCGCAGGTGGGCATGAGCCACCGCGATGTCTTACGTCTGCTTGTGCAGCGGGTCTGTGCACGTTCCGGTATCGACTTTCCGGAAACACCGGCGCCCACCACGCTCTCCCGTAAGCGTGTCGGCGTTATTTTCGGTGGTAGCACCGCTGAACGCCAAGTGTCGCTGCTCAGCGGCACCAACGTGTGGCTCAAGCTTCTGCGCTCGAAACGCTACGAGCCGGTGCCGCATTTGCTCGACCCCGATGGGACCGTATGGCGGCTCTCGTATGCCGCGGCACTCCGCCACACCGTCGAGGAGGCGGCTGCGAACTGCCGTGAAATCCTGCTTGTCGATGACAGACAACAGGGCCTCGTCTACGCTATTCGTGCCCGGCTCGGTCTCGCGCGGTCACAGCTGAATGCGCTGCCCGAACTGCCAAAACACCTCACAATGGACGAGTTTCTGTCTTCCTATGATCTGGTGTTCCTTGGCCTGCATGGTGGCGCTGGCGAAGATGGCACATTCCAAGCCGAACTCGACCGCCGCGGAATTTCCTACAACGGCTCTGGTGCCCGGGGCTCTGCCGTTTGTATGGACAAGTACGAAACCGGTCGCCGCCTAGCTGGCCTAGAAAGCGAAGGAATCCGGGTTCCCCGGCGGATCTTGATACCGATGCCTTCATCGGTATCTGCCGTGTCAGTCGATGCCATGTGGGCTCAAGTGATATCTGCCTGCGGTACTGAGCACGTCATAGTCAAACCCGCGGCCGATGGCTGCTCGGCGGGGGTGGTACCGCTCGTGAACTGCGCTGAACTCGCGATGTATCTCAAACACACAACCTATGGGTCGCCACGGATAGCGGGGGAGACGTTCACATCGCTGGCGGCCGATCAAGTTGTTGAGATGGCAACGAGCATGCCCTCCCACCTTATCTTTGAAGAGTTCGTGGAGACCGACAGCATCACAGTCGTCGATAGCACCGATACCGCCGATACCGCAAGCCAGCATGAACCGGCCCATCTTGCTTGGGGGCAGATTTGCGACAGTGGCTGGATCGAGGTCACTGTGGGCGTGCTAGGCCCCAAAGGCCAGATGCGTGCGCTCTCTCCCAGCGTGACCATTGCCCGGCAAGGTGTGCTGAGTGTCGAGGAAAAGTTTATGGGTGGCACTGGGGTCAACCTCACCCCACCTCCGACGGCGCCTTTGGGCCTAGTAAAGCCGGAAGCCATCGATCGGGCACGACGCAGCATCGCCGTGGTCGCAAACAAGCTTGACATGTCGGGCTACGGCCGGATCGACGCATTCCTGCATCGCGAGACCGGAGAGATCATGGTCATCGAGGCCAACAGCCTCCCTGGCCTGACTCCCTCCACAGTTTTGTTTCATCAAGCCTTGGCCGAAGATCCGTCGATCTTTCCGCGGGCACTCCTGGAAACGCTCCTCGATCTAGGGGTGTCTACTGGCAGCTCATGAGGTTTAGTGGTGGAGGGGCACGACTGGCGGTTGGCTGGCACAATGCTGCACGTGGTCACTATTGCGCTGGCACGACAGGAAGACCTGTTGGCGATCTGTGCGCTGCACTTGCGTACATGGAAAGCCGCTTACGTAGGCATTTTGCCCCGGGCTCGCTATGACGAAGTCGATGCTCAGCTGATCATTAGCCGATGGACGCCGATCTTTGCTGCGCTAAATCCACCACGCCACAGCGTTGTGGTCGCAGAGGAAAACGACAAACTGATCGGCGTCGTCAATGTTTCTCCGTCCGGCGATAGCCCTGCCGACGTCATGGAGCTGGCATTGTTGCATGTTTTGCCAGAGCACCAGGGTTGTGGAGTCGGTTCGGCTTTACTAGCGCAAGCGCAACGGATCGGGCAGTCAGGTGGCTTCCGCCACGCTGCGGCTTGGGTTGTGAGCAACCATTACGCGGCTCGAAGCTTTTACGAAAGACGCGGCTGGGTTCACATCGGCGAGTCGGTAAGGCGTACGGGAAGTGGTTGGTCTGTCGAGGAGCTGCGCTATAGGTTGGCGTTTACCCGTGAAGCAACAGGCGTCCTATGCTAGATTCTGTCTACGTAAGATCTAATCTTACTTAGATGGGGTCATGGTGGAATTCTCGGGTAGAACTGTCGATCTGGCACTTTTGCGTGATCAACTAGGCACGGTCATAGCGGGCAACGGTGGTACGCGGGGCCGAGCGGTAATCATGATGGGTCGCCGTCGGGTGGGAAAATCGCGGTTAACCCAAGAGTTTTGTGAACGATCCGGTGTTCCTTACCTGGTGTTTCAGGCGACCAAAGGACGTAACTCAGCAGCGGAGCGGTCCGATTTCATCGAAGCTGTCGGGCAGTCCCTGCTGCCAGGCCACGACCTGATGGCTGGCCTCGAGGCCAAGGACTGGAACCAGGCGCTGCGGTCCCTCTCTGTAGCCGTTTCCGATCAGACTCCCAGCATCATCGTGCTCGATGAGGTTCCATGGTTCGTCGAGTCCGACAGCGAGTTCGAGGGCGCCTTGCAGACGGTCTGGGACAGGTATCTTTCCGAAAAACCAGTCCTGTTGATCTTGGTGGGTAGCGACCTTTCGGTCATGGAGTCGTTGCAGTCCTACGGGCGCCCGTTTTTCGGCCGGGCAGCTCGGATGAGAGTCCAGCCACTGCATCTGGGTGATGTGCAGTCTATGACCGGTTTAGGTTTCGCGGAGGCAATAGACGCATCTTTGATCACCGGTGGTTTTCCGGAGATCGTTCAGGAATGGCGACCAGGTATGTCGCGGATCGAGTACTTGCGCGCTAGCTTGTCCAACCCGCTCTCCCCGTTACTGATGTCTGGTGAGTTGTCGCTGTTGGGCGAGTTTCCGACAGCCACCCATGCTCGGGCGGTGCTGGAGGCGATTGGTGCCGGGGAGCGCGCTTTCAGTGGTATCGCGAACAAAGCTGGCGGCAGCACGCCCGTCCCGTCAGGAACTCTCGCTCCTGTACTGGCCAGTCTTACGGCTAAACAGGTCATCAATGCCGATCTGCCGTTGTCACTGAAAACAGATACCAAAAACAAGCGCTATCGGATAGCAGACCCTTACCTGAGGTTCTGGTTGGCTTTTTTGCAGCGCGGGATAGCCGAAACTGAACGTGGTCGCGGCGATCGGGTCCTTGCCCGGATCGAGCGATCGTGGACTTCATGGCGGGGTCGAGCGGTTGAACCCATCGTGCGTGAATCCCTTGCCAGGCTTCTCCCTGATGACCGCTGGCCCGATACGGAAGCTGTCGGCGGCTGGTGGAATCGGCAGAACAACCCCGAGATAGATCTCATTGGCGCCGACCGTGCCCCTACCGCCAAACATATCCAATTCGTCGGATCGATCAAGTGGCTAGAGAACCATCCGTTCGGTCGCCGCGACTACGACGCACTGATCCGCTGCGCGACTACCGTTCCCGGCGCCACACCAGAGACCCCTCTGGTTGCCGTATCGAGATCAGGGGTCGCGGGCGATCTTCCGCTAGCCGCATCTTGGGGTCCGGAAGATCTGGTGCACGCCTGGCATCGTTAAGGCGTCAGCAGCTACGCGGCTAGCGTTTTATGTAGACTCCTCCTATGTAGATGCTATCTACATAGGAGGCTGTAATGAATGACTTTGTCGGACGGTCAGCCGAGCTTGCAACGCTAGGCAAGAGGCTGCGACGAGTCACCTCGTCAGGATCGGGTACCGCTGTGGCTATCCGTGGTCGAAGGCAGGTTGGTAAATCTCGGCTGGTTCAGCAGTTCTGCGACCAGTCGGGAGCACCCTATCTGTTCTTCACGGCCATAAAAGGGGCATCGCCTACGGAGTCCGTCAGCACGTTCTGCACTGATCTCCGGGACTCTACGCTCGCCACTAACTCAGAACTTGTTCCAGCGCTGGAAACAGGAAACTGGCTCGACGCTTTCAAAGTGCTCGGTGGTGTGCTACCTGACACCCCATCCATCGTCGTGTTGGACGAGCTGCCATGGCTGGCTGAGCAGAGCGCGTTGTTCGATGGGGCATTGCAGACAGCGTGGGACCGTCTGTTGAGCAC
The DNA here is from genome assembly GCA_038260095.1 of Mycobacteriales bacterium. Lineage (GTDB taxonomy): Bacteria > Actinomycetota > Actinomycetes > Mycobacteriales > QHCE01 > QHCE01. The sequence continues at coordinate 7,415 of JBBSOC010000073.1, forward strand.
TCGGCCCGTGCTGTTGCTTTTGCTAGGTAGCGACGTGCACATGATGGAGCGTCTCACTGCCTATGATCGGCCTTTCTTCGGCCGGGCAGACACTATGATCCTTGGCCCGCTCAGCCCCGCCGAAACCGCTGACGCGCTTGGACTAGACGGCGCGGATGCTCTCGACGCGCATCTGGTGTCTGGTGGACTTCCCGGCATCCTGCGCAGCTGGCCGCACGGGACTCCGGCGCTGCGATTTCTGGAGCAGGAGTGCGCTGATCCCGCGGCGGCGCTGTTTAGCGTTCCGGAGGCGGTGCTGATGGCTGAGTTTTCCGCGCCCGATCAGGCCCGACGTGTTCTTGAGGCGGTGGGCAGTGGGGAGCGCACGCAGGCCAACATTGCCGCGGCGGCAGCCGGCCGGCAAGGAGCGCTACCCTCGGGGTCGTTATCGCCACTGCTCCGTCGCTTGGTGGAAGAAAAGCGAGTGCTCGCCGTTGACGAGCCGTTATCGACCCGCCCGGGTAAACCCGCCCTCTACCGGGTCACCGATAGTAATCTTCGGTTTTATTTGGCGACGCTTCGAAGTGCTCACGAGCAGGCACGCCGTGGCCGTCCTGAGGTTGCGCTCCGACTTGTGCAACGCCGATGGACTTCTTGGCGCGGCCGAGCAATCGAACCGCTGGTCCGTCAATCGCTGGAACTAGCCCTGGCCGCCGGCGGTCTGCCGTGGCCGGATGTGGAAACGGTTGGCGGTTGGTGGAATCGTCAGTTCAACCCGGAGGTGGATTTAGTCGGGGTCGATCGCGCTCCTGTGGCTCGGCAGGTGTACTTCGTCGGATCGGTGAAGTGGCTGGGCACGCCGTTTGACGCTCATGATCTCGCTGAGCTGAGTAATGCCGCTGCGCAGGTACCTGGCTTTATCCCTGGCAGTACAGGTCTAGCAGTCGTATCGCTCTCGGGAGCCGCTCCTGGCCTAAAACTCGGCCCGGGTGGCCTGTTATGGGGACCTGACGATGTCATAGCTGCCTGGCGGACGACGAGTGCAGGTAGCCGCGAGCAAGTACCAGTGCTATGACAAATCTCCGCATTTTTACTACGACAGTCTTGACATTTAAATGGCTCCACTTTTGATATTTTCGCCAGATTGAACAGCTCTTCAGGAGCCAGCTGCTTGCTGTGGAGATAGCGCCAATGGCTTACTCTAATCTTGTATAGGTCTAGTTATAATAGGTTGACCTATACAGGAATGAGGTGCTCATGGAGAAGCCTGTGGAGATGTTTGACCGCGAGTTCGAGTGGTCGGAGGTCGTCAGGTTTGCTTCGCGCCCGGGACCGCAGGCATCGCTGGGTATCGTCTCAGGGCGCCGCCGCCAGGGGAAAACCTTCCTGCTGGATGCGCTGTGTCGTGCTTGCGGTGGGTTTTATTTTGCGGCTACAGAGAGTACGGAGGTCGACTCGCTCCGTCGCATCAGCTCGGCGCTTACCGCCCACAACAAACCAACCAGTCCGTACCATTTCGCTGACTGGTTTGAAGCCTTCGACACGCTACTCAAGCTAGGCAGAAAAGGTCCAACGCCGGTTGTCATCGACGAGTTTCCCTTCCTGGTTAAGGCGTCACCGGCCCTCCCGTCGATCATCCAGGCAGCGCTGGGTCCCCAGTCCCAGCGCGACGCTTCACCAGTGCGGATTCTGCTCTGTGGATCGGCACTATCTTTCATGGGTTCTTTGCTATCGGGCAGTGCGCCGTTGCGTGGGCGTGCTGGGCTCGAGCTGGTAGTGCCCACACTTGATTTTCGGCTCGCGGCCGGCTTCTGGCAGATTGCCGATCCGCGAGTAGCGTTGCTCACCAACGCGATTGTCGGGGGCACACCCGCTTACCGTCGGGAATACGTTCAAGACGATGTCCCCGCCGGCATGGCCGATTTCGACGAGTGGGTCATTCGCGCTGTGCTGAATCCGGCCCGTCCATTACTACGCGAAGCACGGTATCTCCTTACTGAGGAACCGGATCTGCGTGACGCCGCGCTCTACCATACCGTGTTGGCCGCGATCGCCGACGGAAACGCCGCGCGCGGCGGAATCGCTAACTACCTGGGGCGTAAGTCAACTGACCTCGCTCATCCCCTCACCGTCTTAGAAGACGTGGGTTTGGTCACTCGTGATACTGACGCCTTCCGCGCTAACCGCTCGGCCTACCGCATCGCTGAACCGCTCATTGCCTTCTACCACGCGATCATGCGTCCAGAGTGGGCAGAGCTGGAACGCCCCGGACGCGCCGCGGGCGTCTGGCAGAGATCGCAAACACGATTTCGTAGCTTGATAGTCGGACCTCACTTCGAGCAGGTCTGTCGGGCGTGGGCGCGCTGGTTCGCCGCTCCGGAGACCTTCGAAGGTCATGTGTCCGGAGTGGGCAGCGGTACGGTCAGCGATCCGTCCGGCAAAACCAGCCACGAGATCGATGTCGCGGTGATTGGTGAAGATGAACGTGGCCGCCGAAGCATCCGATCCATCGGTGAAGCTAAATGGACCGAAACCATGGGGCTTGGGCATTTGGAGCGCCTGCGTCACCTTCGAGGTCTTTTACAACGCCACCCTAGCCTCGATACCAGCAACATCCGACTCGCATGCTACTCCGGCGCCGGTTTCACTCCCGACCTGCACAGCGCCGCGGCGGCAGGCGACGTGCTCCTCGTGGACCTCGAGCGGCTCTACTACGGAACGTGAGGCGGCATAACGAAGACTCATCGAAAGGTATCCTGCATGATAGTATCTGTAATGAAACTATCCCGTGGGGTGTTGAGTGTTTATTGGAAGAGAACAAGAGCTAGCGGTGTTGCAGGGTGCCTTAAACGGGATTCGCACAGATTCCCCGGTGCCCCAACCCGGCCGGTGCATCCTCATGCGAGGACGGCGCCGCATCGGCAAGTCTATGCTTGCCGAGGAATTCACTCGCCGAGCTAGCTTGCCGACATTGTTTTACAC
>JBBSOC010000074.1:0-10032 GCA_038260095.1 Mycobacteriales bacterium
CAAACGGGCCCGGCACAACAGCTACCGGGTCAAAAAACCCGGCGAACCCGCCAGCACCCGCCACCGATCACCGGCCACAATCAACATCCACAGACTAAAACCCAGATCAACAACATGACCCACTTAAGCTACGCGGCATTGCCTTCAGACGCGGCCGCTGACAAGCAAGGAAATTCTCTCGCCCGAGACTCAAGAACTGATTCAGAATATGCGCTACACCGTAGAAAAGAAACGCTATGGCGTCGGGCTGGCCGCACCGCAGGTCGGTAAAAGCCTTGCGATCTCGGTCATCGGTATCAAAGCCACACCCACACGGCCGAATTTAAAGCCATTCGACGCGACGATTATTAACCCCGAAATTGTGGAGACGTTCGGAAAACGAACTGGTCTGTGGGAGGGCTGTATTAGCTGCGGTGTCGGTAACGATGTGTTGTATGCCAAAGCGCTGCGATATAAAAAGGTCCGCGTACGTTGGCAAGATGAGCACGCCTGTCAGCATGAAGCAGTGTTCGAAGACATCATCGCCCATGTCTTACAGCATGAGATTGACCACCTTAATGGCGTGCTGTTCGTCGACAGAGTACGAGATAACAAAACTATGATCACCATCGCCGAATACAAGAAGCATTACCTGCCCAAAGCTCACTAAAGCTCATCTCACCTCACCCTTCGCCACCATCTATGGCAGGGTCTGGCGCACTCCTATCGTCCCTTTACTGCTTAGGCACCGCGTCTTTCCGCTAGTGGGTGGGGTTAGATTCTGGCGTTAGCTGGTCTGTTTCTGCTCGGATGAAGAGCTTGAGGGTCTGTTCATCGAAGTAGGGGCTGTAGGAGGTCCAGTCGAAGTTGCCTCCTTCTTGGTATCCGCCAATGACGCCGATGACTACTCCCGAGCCGCTATCGGGGTGGTAGTGGATCAGCAGTGGCCCACCGCTGGTGCCGCTGGGGAAGGGGTTGCAGTTGAGCTGAAGCTGGGAAGGTATGGGGGCGGCGAAGCTTCTTGTGGTGCAGTGGAGGGGTCTATCGGTTGTGCTTGGATTAACCTATTGCCTCAATAGTGTGGTTGTATCCAAGATCAATGCCAAGCCGGTTACCTCCCGTCACGTCCTGCACCCGGCGGCCACTCTCGGGGTCCGGTGCGACCGTCATAAAGGCGAAGTCGAGGCCTATGTCGGCGTTCTCTTTCCAACCTTTGGCGACTGTGATGGTCTTCACGGCATAAGTCCCGTACGGCCGCTGACCGTCACGGTAGCCGGGCACATACACGATATTGGTCTTGTAGCCGCCGCGCTTGGTGTAAGCGCAGTGGGCGGCTGTCAGCACTATGTTATGGGTGGGGCTCTTCACAACGCTGGCAGAACAGGAGTGATTCCGTTTTCGGTCGGAAAAGAAAAAGGTGCCTACGGTGGGCACGCCTCAAAGGGCGTCGCTGTTGACGTCCCCGGCGGGGGGCCTGAAGGGGAGCTCGGGGCCTGTGTCGACATAGCGGCGTGATGGCCACCGTCCAATGGGGTCGCCGCCGCCATTTTTCGCGCTGTCCAATACCGCGTTGTTGATGCCTGCGCTGCCAGCTTAATCTGCTTAACGCTCGTATTACGGTCAGGCCGTGGAGCAGCTCCAGCAGCGGTAACGGCAGCCGGGAACACGATCACAGTCGTCAGCAACACCGCAATAGCCAGCAGGCGACCGGGAAGCCTTAGCCCACCCGGCACCCCGCACTCATCCCTTTCCGACACCGACGCCACCCCTTTCCTGTTTATCCCTGGTGCCCGTGAACTATTGGTGACCGCTGTGATTCTCCCGTCCGGCAACACTAATGCATCAAAAGTGTGCGCAAGAAGCCGCAACTCAGGCTTGGTCGAGGCGAGGGAAGGCAACCTCGCGCAGGATGAGCAACAGCGCGGCGGCCACGGGGATAGCGACTAACGCGCCCACCACACCCAGCAGTGCTCCGCCCAGCAGCACCGCCACCACAGTAATCAGAGAGGGCACCTGCACGGCCCGACCGATGATCTTGGGTACCAACAGATAATCCTCAGCCAGCCGGTAAAAGATAAAGAATCCGACTGTGGCCAGCGCCAGCGGAAGCGACACTGTCAGGGCCACCAGAGCGACCACGGCGCCGGCGATTGTTGAACCCACGACGGGCACCAGGTCCAATACCGCTACCAAGATCGACAGTAACAGCGCATAGGGCACCCCGAAGGCTAGCAACCAGGCGAAGGTCAAGACACCAGATATCAGCGAGATCAGCACATTGCCCAAAACGTACGCACCGATCTTGGTAAAGATCTCATCCCCGATCAGGATCATCCGCGGCCGACGAGAGTGCGGTACCAGCCGATAGAGGCTCTGGCGAATACGAGGCAGATCCGCCAGGAAATAGACCGTCAATACCGTCACAATCAGCATGTTTCCTACCACTCCGACCACGGCCGCACCAGCGTCCACTACCCCGCTGATCACACTCTGGCCACTGAGCAGCTGCTGGAGATGTTGCTGGAGCTGCAACCGAGCGTTGAGGCGTCCCACTAGGGAGTTGTGGTCCTGCAGGGTGTGTAGATATTGCGGCACGTGCTGAGCTAGCGTGGTGGCCTGCTCCGCCAGTGGAGGGATCGCCGCGGCGAGAAAGCCCCCCACCATGCCGACCATGCTCAGGAACACGGTGGTGACCGCTAGCCAACGCGGGAAACGATAGCGAACTAACCACGATACGGCCGGCTCCAGGCCGATCGCGATGAACAACGCCACCCCAATGAGCACCAACACGTCTCGTGCGGTCATGACCAGTTCGGCCACCAGATAGGTGACCGCCACACCGGCCGCGCCCCACATTCCAATAAAGAACGGCGAGCGATGGTTGAGGGGTTTACCCGGCTTCCCCAATGGCTGCTGATCGGTACTAATCTTCGCCGCGACTGCCTCAGCCTCGGCGATGGGTCCCTCGTCTGATGAATGCGGCTGAGCCACATAGTCGTGATGGCCCGCCTCGGCGGCCTTCTGCTGATCCGATAATTCCGACACGCCCACGACCGCCTTCTACCCGATCTCCGTTACGCCCCGCACTGATGGGGATGGCCGCGTTGACCTTACCCAATACCCCGACGCCGCTGAGTCCTCCGGGACCTCGGCTACCGCTATATGCAATCGTGACAGCAGACGCTGGCTTCCCAGGGTCCTCCAACAACAAAAAAGAGGTGCCACCCGGAAACCCGGATGGCACCTCTGAACTGTCTCAACACAGCGTGCGCTCGGAGGGATTCGAACCCCCAACCTTCTGATCCGTAGTCAGATGCTCTGTCCGTTAAGCTACGAGCGCAGGGAAAAGCTATTTCCGCGGAGGCTCCGGGATTTGAACCCGGGATGGGGTATAAGCCCCAAACCCGCTTAGCAGGCGGGCGCCATAAACCAGACTAGGCGAAGCCTCCCAATGCCACTACATCATCCGAGAAAAATATTATCTCGGCACATACCCAAGCACGCTACGTAGTAACACTAACTGCAAAACCATACCGGGTTAACGGCAGCTGCCTCGAGCCGGACCCTAGACGCTTGTACCGTATTGGCGGCACGCAGCTGCCGCCACGACCCCAGAAAGGCACAGTACACACATGACCCAGCACTGGCCTCTCGCGCAGCTACGCCTAAACACCCCTGAGCTGCAGCTCGTCATACCGACGTTTGAACAGCTGCACCAGTTAGCCGAGCTCGCCGCCGACGGAGTGCACCCCGATGACCAGATGCCGTTTGGTCAACCATGGAGCGCAGCACCGCCCGCTGAACGAGCTCGTTCAGTGCTGCAGTGGCATTGGCGGAGCTGGGCTGAGCTCGACCCTGAAAAGTGGACGCTGGCTTTCGTAGTTATGCGCGACGGCATCGTAGTAGGCACGCAAGACCTAGGTGCAACGAACTTTGGCGCCGGGCGCAGCGTCCACACTGGTTCCTGGCTAGGACAGCGATTTCAAGGACAAGGCATTGGAACGCAGATGCGCGCTACCGTACTCGAGTTTGCCTTCCGTGTGCTAGAAGCCATGGAGGCGACCACGAGCGCATTCATCGACAATGCCGCCTCGCAGCGAGTGTCAGAGAAGCTGGGGTATTTGGACAACGGCAATGACCAACACGTCATTGCCGGCCGGCCCCGACGCGAACGACGCTTCCTGCTCCCGCGAGAGCGCTGGCACTCCCCAGTCGAGGTTAGTATCGCTAATCTCACGCCGTGCCTGCCCATGCTCGGCGTGCATTAGGAGTCCCGGCCGCAAGCGCGGTCTCAGCGATCTAAAGGGCGGAGGGCGAGGGATTCGAACCCCCGGTCTGCGTAAACAGACAGCGGTTTTCAAGACCGCCGCACTAGGCCACTATGCGAGCCCTCCTCGCGAGCTCGACGCGCCACTATGCGAGCTCACCGGGTGCGCGTCTATCTTCTCATGCGCGCTAGGCGAGGATAGCTGGATGCGCGCGATCACGATTGCCCGGCCAGGCGGCCCTGAGGTACTTACCGAACAACAAGTGCCCTATCCCACTCCAGCACCCGGGGAAGTTATCGTCGAAATTGCCGCGACGGCGCTCAACCGCGCCGATTCGCTACAACGTGAAGGGAAATACCCACCCCCTCCAGGTGCCCCTGAATATCTAGGCCTGGAATGCTCCGGCCGTATCAGCGAACTCGGAGCAGACGTCGACGGCTGGAGCGTCGGCGACGAGGTCTGCGCGCTACTTTCCGGCGGTGGCTACGCCGACGCCGTGGCCGTGCCGGCCGGTCCGCTCCTCCCGGCGCCGGGAGGAATGGAGCTCAGCGCTGCCGCAGCCCTTCCCGAAGCAGCCTGCACTGTGTGGTCGAACGTGTTCTCCCTTGCGCGCTTGCAGCCGGGTGGGACACTGCTGGTCCACGGCGGGTCTGGTGGCATCGGCACCATGGCGCTGCAGCTGGCACGCGCATATGGCATACGAGCCTTCTGTACAGCTCGGGCGCAGTGGGCTGATCGACTTGGTACTTACGGCGCGGAACGAGTCATCGACTATCGCAACGAAGATTACGTCGCCGTCATCGACGAAGTCACCGACGGCCATGGCGTCGACGTGATTGTGGACCACGTCGCGGGCGACTACCTCAACCGCGACCTGGCCTGCCTTGTCGTGGGAGGACGCATAGTGGTTATCGGCGCACAAGCCGGAAGGCGAGCCGACCTCGATGTGGCTGCCATGCTCTCCAAGCGAGCGTCGATCATCGGCAGCACGCTGCGGGCCAGGCCGCATCAGGAGAAAGTCGACATCGTTTCGCAGGTGCGCGAGCAGGTGTGGCCGCTAGTGGAGGCAGGTCACGTGCAGCCGGTGATCGATCGCGCCTTCGCCATGGCCGACGCCGCCGCGGCCCACACCTACTTCGACCGCGGCGGCCACATCGGCAAAATCATCCTGGTGCGCTAAATTGACCTGACATTGGTACACGCCTACACGTTCACGATGGGACTGCTCTGCACGCCTCCACCATCACCTCGGTAGAAATCAACCCAGTAGCGACCAGGAAGTAGTCCTGAAACGGAGACGGTACTTCCCATGTGCCCACCAAGCTGGTTACCTCTGTCCAGATCGTAGACCTGAATCCACATGACAGCATGATACCTAGATGAGGGCCCTCCTGGCTGAAGGAGTCCTCGACCAGAAACTGTGTTACCCGTAACGGTGGCGCAGGCGTTGAGATCGCCAGAGAGGCCGCCATAGCCACTACAGACTTCTGGGGCTGCGGAAGCTACTCCCCCCCCCAGCGGTAGCAGAGCCATCAGTGCCGCACTGGCGATACCACCGGCCACTTTTCGCAGTGAAAACATTTTCTTACCTTTCGTCGCTCAACGCCGAGATTGAATCATGAATTAGGGGCTTTTTTGCCTCTGCCACCGACGCTACAGGGACCCCTCACTGCTTGTGATAGTTTTCGCAGTTCTACCGCCAAAAGCCGTTGGGGCCTCCAGGTGGACTGACGTTCATTAGCGACAACTGCTCCAAGAGGTGAACCCCCACTGCGGCGGGCAACGTCAGGCATGGGGGAGAATTAAACAATGACCGCATCTGAGCACGCTTCTGAACCGGAGCAGACGTCGGAGGACAGTCCCAACACCGTCGTCGTGGTTGGCCCGGACGGCACACCGATCGGAACCGTGGATGTTGAAGCAAGCAACTCCGACAGTGACCCTTCTCGTCTGGTAGAGCAGCCCGGCAAAGTGATGCGGGTCGGCAGCATGATCAAGCAGCTGTTGGAGGAAGTACGCGCCGCGCCGCTGGATGAGGCGGGCCGCGCCCGGCTTCGAGAAATCCATGCCCGCTCCATCAAAGAGCTAGAAGATGGCCTCGCTACCGAGCTACGGGAAGAGCTAGAACGGCTATCGCTGCCGTTTGAGGATGACCACACTCCCAGCGAGCCAGAGCTCCGCATCGCCCAGGCGCAGCTCGTCGGGTGGCTTGAAGGGTTGTTCCACGGAATTCAGGCCACCCTTGTGGCGCAGCAGATGGCAGCCCGGGTGCAACTAGAGCAGATGCGGCGCACCCCGCAGCTGACCATGGGTGGCGGTCTAGGCGGCAATGCCACCGACCATGACGAAGGCAGCATCACCGGGACGGGCCAGTACCTCTAGCCTGCACCAGATCAATTAACGCGTAGGTTCCAGCACCTCACGGCCACCTAAATAGGGCTGTAACCCTTTAGGTACCCGCACTGAACCGTCACTCTGTTGATGATTCTCCAAAATCGCCACAATCCAGCGCGTGGTAGCTAGCGTGCCATTCAACGTCGCCGCCGGTGTCGACCTGCCGTCAGTGTCGCGGTAGCGGATGTTAAGCCGCCGAGTCTGGTATTGCGTGCAGTTGGAGGTTGAAGTGACCTCTCGATACCGACCCTGGCTGGGCAGCCACGCCTCACAGTCGAACTTGCGAGCAGCACTGGAACCGAGGTCACCAGCTGCGACATCAATCACCCGGTACGGCAGCTCGACCTTGGCGAGCATCTCCTCTTCGGCGGCAAGCAGACGCTGGTGTTCTTGTGTTGCATCCTCGGGTGCGCAGTAAACAAACATCTCCACCTTGTCGAACTGGTGAACCCGCAGAATGCCTCGGGTGTCCTTGCCGTAAGAGCCGGCCTCCCGGCGGTAGCACGACGACCATCCGGCGTATCGCTTCGGGCCGTTGGACAGGTCTAGGATCTCGTTCATGTGGTATCCGGCAAGCGGGACCTCCGACGTTCCCACGAGGTAGAGGTCGTCGGCTTCCAGCCGATACACCTCGTCAGAGTGCGTGCCGAGAAAACCAGTCCCGCCCATAACTTCTGGCTTCACCAGCGTCGGCGTGATCATGGGAGTGAACCCAGCTGAGACGGCTTGCTCAATCGCTGCCTGCAGCAGCGCTAGCTGGAGCAGCGCACCGACGCCGGTGAGGTAATAGAATCGGGCACCTGAGACCTTGGCTCCACGCTCAGTATCGATCGCCCCCAGCAGTTCGCCGAGTTCCAGGTGGTCCCGTACCGTCCCTAGCTCTGGTTTGACCCCAACTTCACGCAGCACCACGTAGTCATCTTCCCCACCAGGCGGAGTGCCGTCTTCAATCACATTGTGGATCGCGAGCTGCGCTTGCGAGAGCTCGGCTTGCGTTTGCGTCTGGGTGACTTCGGCTGCCTTAACCTGGGCCGCGAGCTCTTGGGCTTGCACCAGCAGCTGAGGACGTTCCTCAGGTGACGCCTGCTTGACCGCAGTGGAGCTCTTCTTCTGCTCCGCGCGCAGTGAATCGGCGACAGCAATAGCGGCACGGCGTCGTTCATCGGCGACAAGCAGGGCGTCTACCGGCTCCTCGGATTCACCGCGGGCACGCTGGCTGGCTCGAACTCGGTCCGGATTGTCTCGAAGTATGCGCAGATCTATCACGCGGGATGAGCTTACTCGTCAATCACCGCCCTAGCTGACCCGCCGCTGCTGCTGCTGTCCATGATCGACCAGAATATGATTGTGCTTGCCGTGAACCGGGGGCGTTTTGAAGAGTTAGTGGGCGAGGCCCCGGCACTCGGAATTGACGGCGACCGACTATACGAGCTGGGCTGGGATCAGTAGCCACTTACTCAGTAGGAGATGCGCGCATGCATAGCGAGTTATTCGATGCCAGAAATATGGCTCAGCCGCCTACTCAACCAGGTATTTCGCTACAGCACAGTCGCTGCGTGAAGGCAGTGATCAACGGGGAGCTGCTCGCCAGACAAGGCGCGATGGTGAGTTACCGGGGCAATCTCGGCATTGAGACCAAAAGCCAGGGCGTAGGAAACTTTCTCAAGCGGGCGGTGACCGGCGAGGGGCTAGCACTGATGTCCGTGCGCGGTCAAGGCGAGATGTGGTTTGCCTCGCTTGCCCATAAATGCTTTCTGATCGACTTGGAGCCCGGCGATAGCCTGTCCATCAATGGCCGCAATGTGGTGTGCTTCGACAATTCGCTGCAGTATGAGATCAAGCTGGTTAAAGGCGCCGGAATGCTGGGGGGAGGGCTCTTCAATTCGCTGTTCACCGGCGAAGGCCGACTGGCGATCACGTGCGATGGGGATCCCATAGTGATGCCTGTTACACCGGCATTACCGGTGTTTGCTGACAGTGACGCAATAGTGGGCTGGTCCGCGCAGCTCCAGACCAGCATTCAGCGCTCTCAGGGAATCAAGTCCATCCTTAAGGGCGGCTCTGGCGAAATGTTCCAGGTCGCGTTCCAGGGCCAAGGCTTTGTGATCGTCCAGCCCTCAGAGGGGCCAATCACTCAGCAGGCTAGCAGCGGCGGAAGCGGCGGAATGCTTGGGAACCTTATCGGTGGGTAATCATCAGGTAAATCCCTGACGGCGACTTTTAACCCTCAACCGGCCCAAAATTCCTAATACGCTTTATCCACTGCTCGGCCATGGCGAAATCTCTGTCTGACGTTCTGCTGGATGACTGTAGAACTGAATCTTTAAACTCGCCATCCACTGCAACATCTTTTGGATAAGAACCCAAAAACCGCACTTCCTCGCAGATTCGGTGCAGTCCCATGAGGGCTTCAGCTAACCGCAAATCCTCGATATGGCCTTCGCAGTCGAAGAAAAAGCAATACCGACCCAGCCTTTCTTTTGTCGGTCTCGATTCAATACGAGTTAAATTAACGCCCCGAACAAAGAACTGGGTAAGAACTTCCAGCAAAGCTCCTGCCCTATCATGGGAAATAAAAATTATTAGGGAGGTAACATCGTTGCCCGTCGGAGGGGGCGGCCTCTGTGCACGCGCAACCAAAGCAAATCGAGTCACGCCATCTTTACTGTCGGCAACATCAATGATTAGTTGATGCAGTTCATAGTCTTGACCGGCTACTGGAGAACATATCGCCGCATCGTATTCGCCCCGGCTAACTGCTGCGGCGGCGTCGGCGGTGGATGGGGAACTAATAATTTTAGTGTAAGGAAGGTTTGATTTAAGCCATTTACGGCATTGGGCCTCAGCGTGGGGATGTGTAGCAACCGTAGAAATGGTGCTTAAACCAATTTCTGAACGCGCATACAAACTAAACGAGACTGGAAGTAAAATCTCTTGCACGATCATCAATGATTTGTGCCCAATCAAGTAATCCAGTGTCGGGCGAACTGATCCTTCGACTGAATTGTCCAACGGCACTAATGCTGAGTCTGCATTCTCGTTAAATACCTCCTCTAACGCATCGGCAATAGTTGGCATTGGAGAAAGCTCGGCGCTATCCGACGGATTCAAATTGTGAAGCGCTTGCTCACAGAATGTTCCCCTAGGACCCAAATAGGTATAGCGAAGGTTCATCAGAGTAACGCCGTTCGTGAGAATCTTCTTAAGTAATTGACTGTAGGGGACACACATATTGTGTGTCCCCTACAGGGTGTTTTGTGTTCGGTGGTGTCCTACTCTTCCGCACTTTGGTGGGTGCAGTACCATCGGCGCTGGGAGGCTTAGCTGCCGGGTTCGGAATGGTTCCGGGCGTTTCCCTCCCGCTATAGCCACCGAACGATCTTCCAGACGG
>JBBSOC010000075.1:0-9684 GCA_038260095.1 Mycobacteriales bacterium
CAGCTTGCCCTGCCCATCCGGGGAGCGGCCCCCCGGACCCCCCGGAACAAAATCTGGGTCATACTGCAGCGAGGGGTCACCGCGCACTCCGTAGGAGTTCTGCACCCGCCGTTCGGTCGCGAGCCCATTATCGTCCCACCCCATCGGGTAAAAGACTTCTTTGCCACGCATCCGCTGGAATCGGGCGATCGCGTCAGTATGGGTATAGGAGAACACGTGCCCCACGTGCAGTGAACCGCTCACCGTAGGGGGTGGAGTGTCGATGGAGTAGATCTGCTCGCGGGTTTTGGAGCGATCGAAGCTGTAAAGCTGTTCGCGTGCCCATATGTCTGCCCACTTGGCCTCGAGCCCATCCAGTGAGGGCTTCTCGGGAACTGTGCCGGCTGGCGGTGGCGTCGGGTGCTGCGGCTGTGTCATGCCGCAATGTTAGTAGCCAGCTACCGCACCCCAACCGTGGGATACATGAGGGCTTAAGCACCCGCTAGTTGGTAGCTGAGTGGCAGCGACAACTAGTGCCTAGTTGTCTTGATCGGAATAAGAATTTCAGGTTTTGAGCTCTCGGAGGCGGCTTCGAAGGTCGCGCACCTGCGAATCACGCCGCGCTCCCTGGGAAATTGCCAGGTCTTTGTCTAAACCGCGCAGCACATTGAACACCCGGGCGGAACGGACTAGATCTACGTGCCGCAGCCCCAGATCCGCAATGCGCACGGCCGAACCCAGATCTCCATACTGTGCATGTACACGAGCCAACGACGCGGTATGGAACAGTGCATCCCTCGGTGTGCTGGTGTCAGGCGAGGCAACCTTGCCATTCAGCAGCACCTCAGCCTCAGCGATGTAGCGACGAGGATCGCTGTTAGCGTGAGCGGCCAACGCCAGGCCGCTATGCGCAAGTTGGTACTCCAGCTCCTCTGCATCAAACCAGTAAAGCCACTCGGGGCCATGTGCCGCAACACCCGCGTTTTGGTATTGACCTCGGGCTTTCTCACACACCGATCGGAAACCGTGCACGTTTCCCGATGCCGCATACACATATGCCAAACGTGAGCTCGTTAAGGCACGGACCACTGGGTGGCAGCCGTCCGCAGCCAGGACAGCTTTACGGGCAAACTGGTTGGCTTCGTCAAGCTCGCCACAGTACACGGCTTGGTAGGCCATACACGCCAAAATATGCGCAACGAGATCGGTGTGGTCGCCTTCGTGGGCAGCGGTAAGCCCAGCTCGAAAGTATCGCCGAGCGGTAGCGTGCCGTTCGGCGTCGAAAGCCATCCAACCGGCAAGCTGATTAAACTGCGCACTAGCGAGCATCAACCGCCGTCGTACCGCTGGACTGGTGGTACGACCTCTGCTCAAGTATGCGGTGATAGTTTTAACCTGTTGATGTACCATGCCGATCGTCGCGGCACATCCCCCTTCCGTGTCATCGAGCCGCCGCAGTGGACCGATCATGTCCTCGAGTACAGCGGTAATATTCGAGCTCGCGTACGGCGGCTGCCGCCGCGCCGCCTCGAGCCGCCACATTCCGGCGTAGGAGCTACCAGAGTCAGATACCTCATAACGGTGAACGATCCAGCTACCACCGGATGGTATGGCAAATGAAGCGCCGTCAGGGGTGAGCATAGACAGCAGCGTATGCCTAAACCGCCCACAATAGTAGACCTCGCAGCTGCTGGCGAAAATTATGCAGCCAAGAGGCTCCCATCGCCGCTGGATAGCTAGCAAAGGTCGATATCAACCAGTGTGGTAGCTGTAGCGGAGGTCGGCGTAGTCCATTAAGCGCCAATCCGGAGTCCAAGCACGACGAATCGGCGGTAATAGACCGAGGTCGTCAAATTCGGCACCCCGTTTACAGTGGGTCCGGGGCCGCTCATCAGGTAGCAAGCGCGAGCCGCAGCTGACTACGCAGCTCGCGTACCTCAGGTAGGTGTCGATCCCCCCGCAGATGCGTTAAATCTTTATCCAGGTCGCCAAGCACTTTACGAGACCTCGCCGAGGCTACAGCAGGAGCCCGTCGAACTGCGCCTTCAGCAACAGCCAGGCCGCGGTGTAGCTCTCCCCGTTTTACATGTGCGCGAGCAAGCCATGCACTATGGAACAAGGAATCTCTTGGCCTATCCGTTTCCGCGGAAGCGACTTTTGAAAGTAAAAGCTTTTCTGCCTCCGAGACAAGTTTCGACGACTTTTTATTGGAGGCCAAGGAGAGCGTAAGGAGGCTTTGTCCACATTGAACATCCAGCTCAGCTGGAGAATACCAATACAGGTAGCTAGGAAAATCACCTTTCCCATCAGAACCTCCAAGGTATTTTTTAGATTCATTAATAGCCGATCGAAACCCACTCTCGTTCCCATCGCATGCTTTAACGTAAGCAACGCGAGATGAGACAAGTGAGCGAACAGCTGGATGCGCCTTAAACGAAGCTTTCGCCGCGGCGTCAGCTAGTTCTTTGGCATCCTCCAGTTTTCCCAAATAAACTGCTTGGTAGGACATGCATGCAAGTATATGCGCCCCTAGATTTTGCTCGCCCACGCTATGGGCCGCTTGTAAGCCCACTCGAAAATGCCTTTGTGCTAAACCGTGAAAATCGGCGTCATAAGCCATCCAGCCGGCAATTTGAGACAGCTGAGCTAGGGCGCCTAGAAGCTCGCCCGGCAACTTGGCGTCAGAAAACGACCCTACCCTCAGATAGTGGGTTGCCTGTAGAATAGCTTCACGAATATGCCGCAGGTTTTCTGTGCTTCCACCCTCGAGGTCATCCATTTTTCGGAAAGCAGCAATCAGAACCGTAAAATACTCCATTGTCGCTGGAGTAAATTTGCCGCGCGAAAAACTAGAGGCACCAAATAGGCCAGAACTTGACATGCGCAGGGGGGCCGCGCCAATACTCTTGACATACTCCCACGCCGGGGCAGTCAACGCAGCACCCGAAATCGCCATAAAACTACGACGATCCCCGTCGAACACCGTGCCTCCGCTCCCCAACCAGTCATTTATCAAAGCCTTCATTCCGTGTAAATCCCAGGAAACCTGGGTCCCCACATCCGCAGACACCCACTCCGCGGAACCCGCCACACCAGGCCACAAGCAGTTCGCCGCTATAACACGACTCGCCGCCTGGGATAACACATGCGCAACCACCGTCGGCAACGGCTGACGCGGAACCCGTGAACAATTCACCCACTCCGACGCCGTAGTACGGGAGACATACCCCGCACCCATTTCACGATTCACCTCATGAACAAGACGCGAAACCGACCACCCCACCTCACCCAACAACGAGGACAATTCAGCACGAGAACCAGCCACCACACCACCCGGCTCAGACATCAAAACGTTATGCCCGAGTCTAACCCGACCCTAAGCCCGAGCGTGAGGAATGACGTAAAAATGTATGTAAAATAAGCAAATTTGGCACACTGCCACGCCACGAGCGACATCGTGCGCCAAGTTGCCAGGAAGGTGTGAAGGCTCTGGCTTTGTGCTCGTGAGGTCGGCTCAACAGACAGGACGTGGATCGTTGGCCCCAACTGATCGAACGGTCGAGAAGTAATCGACTCTAGTCTCTAAAAGCAGATACCCAATCAGACCAGGTCTGGCCTTCATAGGGCCTCACGTGGTAGAGAGGTCACATGCAAAAAACCCTTGTGTTTATTGGAAAAATGTGGCTATGCCAGTCGAAGTAGACGCTGTCCCCCAGCCGGCTGATGCTAGAAGAGACTCGCTGCACGAGCTGCTGCGCCAGCCGCTCCCCGCGGATGCCGCCGAGCTCGTCAGCTCAGCCAGCGAGCGGCTCATCGACAACTCGGGGACCGGCCTTCGGTTAGCTGAAGCCAACCTTTCCGGCGCCGACTTGCGCGGCTTCAACCTTCGTAGGGCCAACCTCAACCGAGCTCGGCTCGATGGAGCACAGCTCGACGGCGCTGATCTCAGCGAATCCATGCTGATCAACCCGATCATGGAACGTAGCTGTCTGCGTGGCGCGCGGGTGGAGAGGCTCTATGCGCACGCACTAGCCGTGGTGAGTTCCGACTGGTCGCACACGCAGATGCGCGGAGCGCTGGACTGTACTGGCGCGCTGTTTCATGGTGTGGATTTCACCGACGCTGATCTTAGCGGCGGAAATTACGCGGGAACCACCTTCTACCAGTGCGACCTGAGCCGCGCGAATCTGCGTAACTGTGAACTCTCGGGGGCCACATTCAACGAGTGCGTGATGCGCGATACCCAGTTGGACGGCGCCCGCATATCGCATATGACGGTAACTCGTACCCAAGCGGCTGGCATAAGCCTGGTAGGGGCAGTAGGAACTGGTGTAGCGCTTCAGTCCATGGGTAGCTTACCCGGTGCGGATTTTTCTCAGGCGCACCTTTATCACGCCAGAATTCGTTCGACCGATCTGCGTGACGTCAACTTCTCTAATGCCGCATTGCTGGGTCTAGACATGTCTGATGTCGCTTTAACCAACGTCGAGCTGGCGGGTGCCGATCTATCTGAGGCAAGCTTGCGCGCGGTAAACGGAAAAGGAAGTTCGTTCCGCCGCGCCCAGCTTTCAGGCGCCTCATTCCTCAACTGTCGGATGGCCGAGACAGACTTTAGCGGTGCGGGTGCGGAATGCGCCCGATTCTTGCGGTGCACTATGCCCGGTTCACTATTCACCAGTCTCGACAATGAGCGCGGCCGGGCGTCCTTCACGGCACGCGGGTTGACGGCAAGGGATTGCGATTTCAGCGGCGCTGATTTCTCGCACGCATACCTGTACGGGGCAAGTTTCATCGGTGATCCAATAGGGGGAATGCAGCTGGATGGAGCTCGTTTCACCGGCGCGAACCTAGTGCAAACCGCTATTGCCGCCTCACTTCGCGGGGCAGACCTCCGACGAATACTCTGCGCCTACTCGCGGCTTACCCGATCCGATTTGACCGATGCTGATCTCACCGGCGCCGCGCTGCATCAGGCCACACTGATCAAGGTTGTTTTGACCAACGCCAACTTGACGGGGGTTAAAGCGCCCATATTTACTGACCGCTGCCGAGGGATCGATAGCGCGTCGCTGGACGAAGAGCTACGGCAATGGTGCGACGGCCTTGCCTCACTCCTGGACACCAGCAAACGGGCCTCCACCTAAGGAGGAGGAGTTGTGAACGGGCGAAATCGCATGGGCTCAGCTGCACACTAGACATTACCTGACATAAGTGCCGCGGTCCAGGAATCTTGGTAACATGGAAGCATGGAAACTCGTGCAGCATTTGCGTCGGTCCAGCCGAAGAACGGCACCATCACGATTCCCGTCGCTATGCGTCGGGAATTTGGCCTCGACCAGCCCGGCGCGCAGGTGGAGATCGTTGTGCGGGGTGCGGAGATCGTTCTCATCCCCCATGTAGCCGTTCCCGCGGACCAGCGGTGGTTTTGGACGCCCGAGTGGCAAGCGATGGAACGCGAGGCCGATCAGGACCTTGCCGCGGGACGGTTCACCGAGTTCACGACCGGTGAGGACTTCCTTGCTCACCTGGCCGAGATCGGCAAACGTGGCCCCGCCGCATGAAGTACCGCACTACGGCCGCGTTCGACCGTGACTTCGCCCGACTAGCCGTCGAGCACCAGCGGCTCTTTGCCGCCGCGGTTCACGGTCACTTCCTGCCCGCCATCGAGGCAGGTTCTTTTACCGGAAAGCCGCCGTGGCCGACGCGACTGCGTATCCATCGCCTTATTGGCACCGACGTCTACTCGCTCACCTGGAGTTTCAGCTCCCCAGATGGCCGAGCAACCTTTCACCTCGACACCGACGCTACCGTGCTCGTCTGGAGCCGAATCGGCAATCACCGCATCTACGACAGACCCTGATCGGCGCTACAACGCGGTAAGCACTGACGGCAGCTCGTCGGCCTGTACCAGCACCTCGCGCGCTTTCGAGCCTTCACTCGGGCCGACGATGCTGCGTGTCTCCATTAGGTCCATCAGCCGGCCAGCCTTGGCAAAACCCACTCGTAGTTTGCGCTGCAGCATCGAGGTAGAACCAAACTGGGTACTTACCACGAGCTCAATTGCTTGTTTCAGCACATCCAGATCATCGCCTATGTCGGCGTCGATCTCTTTGCTGCTCACGGCGGGGGCGGTTACCTCTTCTCGGAACTCTGGCTTGCGCTGTTCCTTACAGAAAGCAACGACCGCTGCAATCTCCGGCTCAGTTACCCAAGCGCCCTGAATTCGCGCCGGCTTGGAGGCGCCCATGGGCAAGAACAGCGCATCTCCTCTACCAACAAGTTTCTCTGCACCTGGCTGATCCAAGATGACCCGGGAGTCAGCCAGCGAGGAGGTGGCAAACGCCAGACGAGAGGGCACATTTGCTTTGATTAAACCCGTCACCACGTCCACGCTCGGTCGCTGTGTGGCCAGCACGAGGTGAATTCCGGCGGCTCGGGCCAACTGCGTGATTCGCACGACCGAGTCCTCAACATCGCGCGGCGCCACCATCATCAAATCGGCAAGCTCGTCTACGACGATCAACAGATACGGGTAAGGCCGGTACACCCGCTCGCTTCCAGGCGGCGCCTTGATCTCACCCTTCTTCACTTTGCGGTTGAAGTCGTCGACGTGCCGCACACCGGCCGCGGCGAGATCCTCATACCGCATGTCCATCTCTTTGACTACCCAACCCAGCGCGTCCGCCGCTTTCTTGGGGTTAGTGATGATCGGAGTGACCAGGTGCGGGATTCCCTCATACAGTGTGAGCTCCACGCGTTTGGGGTCCACCAGCACAAGTCGAACTTCATCCGGAGTGGCACGAGAGAGGATCGAGACCAGCAGCGTATTGATACAGCTGGACTTGCCGGCACCCGTCGCTCCCGCCACCAACATGTGCGGCATCTTGGCTAAGTTGGCCACGACATAGCCGCCCTCAATGTCTTTGCCGAGGCCCACGACCAAGGGGTGGTGATCACTGCGCGCGGGACCCGAACGCAGTACGTCACCGAGCGAGACGGTCTCGCGATCGGTGTTCGGTATCTCCACACCCACCGCGCTCTTGCCGGGGATGGGACTGATGATACGAACATCCGGGCTCTTCACCGCATAAGCAATGTTGCGAGACAACGTGGTAATCCGCTCAACTTTCACTGCCGGTCCGAGCTCAATCTCGTAACGCGTCACTGTTGGACCGCGAGTAAAGCCGGTAACAGCGGCATCCACATCGAACTGGTCGAGTACGCGACTGAGCGCGTCAATAACGACGTCGTTCGCGCGGCTCCGACTGCGTGCTGGCGGGCCCATCGACAACATGTCCGCGGGTGGCAGCTTGTAGTCGCCGTCAGATGCCGTGAGCGCCAGCTGTTCGGCGCGAGTTGGCGCTGGAGTATGCCCCGGAGGGGGCGTCGCACCCGATGTGGCTTCGGCAAATACTGCCTGCCGACGCTGTGCTGAACGGCGCGGCGCGGGCAGGACAGGTTCGAATTCTTCTGCTTCTTCGGCGAGAGTCGGGTCTTCCCTGTCCCGAGAGTCAAGCTGCGTAGGCGGGGCGCCTCGTCGCGCGGAACTCTTAGGCGCAACGCCTGGATCAGACTCGGCTGGGTCGGCGGACTCGGCCCTCTCTGGCTCGCCAAACGCAAAATCCAGCGCTCGCCGGACTCGTGCCGGCAGCGTATTGATCGGAGTGGCGGTGACGACCAGCAACCCGAAAATAGTGAGCAGCGCCAGCAGCGGCGCCGATACCCAGGCACTCGTGGCATCAGTAAACGGTGTTGCCACGTAATAGCCAAAAGCGCCGCCGGCAGAGTACCAGCCTTCGGGTGACCGCGGCGAAGAGCGAATCAGATGCAGCAGGCCTAGTGCCCCAGCGCTTAGCGCGACGCTCCCCACAAGCATGCGGCCTCGCTGAGATTCATCTGGGGCTTGGCGCATCAGGTGAATCCCGGATACCAGCGCCACGATCGGAACCGCCATCGTGGCGGAGCCCATCAAGAACCGTAAGCCCAACGTCAGTGCTACACCGAATTCGCCCGCTCGATCGAACCACACCGCAACGGCGGCAAGGATGCCAAAGCCCAGCACAAGCAGGGCCAAGCCGTCACGGCGGTGGGCTGGGTCAAGGTCGCCGGCTGTAGCAGCGTTACGGCCTACCACCCGAGCGGTGCCGCCGACGCCTGCGGCCAAACCCGTCCATACGGCAATGAACGGCCGGAGCAGGCTCGGCGGTCCACTCTTCCTCGAGGTACTGACCGAACGGCGTCTCGCGCCAGACGGACGAGCGCGAGACGATCCCTCCCCCCGCCTGCCGCCACCGCGCGAAGGCACACTTTTTCCAGCCATACCCAAACGGTAGCGCGTCAACCGTGGAAACCCTGGTAGCCCCGTCGGGTTATACGCAGCTACTGCCCTCATCAGACGTTATTACACGACACTAGGTAGGAAGCCGCCAGGAAACGAGTGGATTGAGCTGCCAACGAG
Source organism: Mycobacteriales bacterium (assembly GCA_038260095.1). GTDB lineage: Bacteria > Actinomycetota > Actinomycetes > Mycobacteriales > QHCE01 > QHCE01. Next base: position 8,438 of record JBBSOC010000075.1, read on the forward strand.
TACCACAGACCAGCTGTTGCCCGTTGGCGCTACATTGCAACGTCGGCAGATAGTGTGGTTGGTAAGAGTCAGCGATCGGCTCGATTTGCACCTGCGTCGCTGGCACCAGCCCGGTGCGGCCAATCGTGCCAAGCTCAGTGCCTCTGCCGGCGGCTGAAACCGACACTATGCTGGTAGCGTCACCGCCCAGCTGCGTCGTCCCGACGAGTAACCGGGGATTGTCCGCGCTATGGGTGCTCGTGACAAAAATAGGTGCACCACCGCTCCAGAGTCGGCGACCGGTGTTCGTGGTAACCACTTCCGTACGTGCGGTATCCAATGGACATGGATTCACAATTGAACCCTTGCTGGTACAGCGAATCAGCGCGGCCGAGCCGCCCTCGCGCAGCACATATATAGCGCCCGTTGAACTTTGAGCGATCACATTCCCGCTGGCCGGGTTCACCACTTTCATGCCTGGATCAGGTCTACTGCTTAGGCAGATCATGCCCGAGCACTGTGCGGGTATCTCGGCAGCGGAAATATCCAAAGACCACGCGGGTGTGTTGGTGTTCGACGTGTTGACACCTTCAAGCCGAGCCCGCAGTCCGGGTACAACACGTACTAATTTGTCGTCGAGGAACGCAATGTACCGAGCGGAATCCCCAGCTTTTCGTGCAACGCTCGTCACATCCTTTCCGGTATCGAGCTCGCGGACTACCGTGGCGTTTCCTCCGTTCATCACAGCGGTTTCGCCTACCACGAGCGGGCTGGGGGCAAAGCCCGACGGAAGTAGCCCGGCGAGTTCATTTACCCCTGTATCAGGCAGAGCAGCATCATCAAACTGCCAGCGCTTCTCGCCGGTGGCAGCGTTAATGGCCGTGAACGTTACGCGCCCGCTCTGGGTGATTGCTTCGTGCAGCACAACGGTCTGCTGCGAGTACATCCATGCGATCTGATTATCGAAACGCCGTATGACGTGACCATCGTTGGCATTCACGATCAACGTGCCGCGATGTGCTTGCTCGCTACCTGCATTGTTGTTTGTGAAACCGGTCGGCACGCCGTCGCCGCTGACTACCACCGAGTCCCCCACGGCAGTAACGGAAGCACCCAGCTGCTGCCCCGAAAGCTCCCATTTTGACTGACCGTCAGCGAGCCCACGCCCCTGGAGCACACAGCTAGCACCATCGGCGTGTGGGCCAGCGCGCTGATCGCATTCGATCCCCACCAGCAGGTCGCCTACGATCGCCGACGCCCACATTGAG
>JBBSOC010000076.1:0-9494 GCA_038260095.1 Mycobacteriales bacterium
AGTCGGTCGACCCGCTTGGCGCAACTTCCGTCACCACCGCATACATCCTCGCCCCGCTGCCATGACCGGCTTAGTGGCCGCCACTTCGGCCCAGTACCCTAGAAACGTGGCTACGACAACCCATTCCTCGCCTGCGTCCAACCCCGCCAACGACGGGAACTCGGCGACGTTGATTGCGACGGAATTCGGCGCCAACGAGTGGATAGTTGACGAGATGTACGAAAAGTACCTCGCCGATCCAACCAGTGTGGACCCCGCCTGGCATGAGTTCTTTGCCGATTATCAGTCCGGCGCAGCTCGAGCCACGGCGGCTACCGACGGACAAGCCCCTCCCCCATCCAAGGCTAAAAATGCGTCGCAAGCGATAGCCACCACCTCAACTGAGCAGACCACTCAAATCAGCGCGGCCACACAGCAGGCATCTGAAGTGACCGCACCGCAAGCTGCCGCAGTCAAGCCAAAACCGCCAGCGCCACCAACCGTGCACGACGCGCAAGTAAAACCACTACGTGGGGCCGCCGCACGCATAGTCTCCAACATGGACGCCTCCCTGGCTGTGCCCACCGCGACTAGTGTGCGCGCCGTCCCGGCAAAGCTCATGGCCGACAACCGCATTGTGCTCAACAATCATCTACAACGTGGCCGCGGCGGCAAGGTCAGCTTTACCCACCTCATCGGTTACGCACTACTCAAGGCGCTGGCCGACTACCCCGAGATGAACTCCTCATTCGCTTTGGTCGACGGTAAACCGGCGCTGGCTACGCCCACGCACGTGAACCTCGGCTTAGCGATTGACCTAAACAGCGGAAACTCCCGTTCCCTGGTTGTGGCGAGCATCAAAGCAGCCGAACGCGCGGACTTCACGCAGTTCTTAGCTGCGTATGAAGAAATAGTGCGCAAAGCCCGCGCCGGCAAGCTCACCGCGGACGACTTTGCCGGCACCACCATCAGCTTGACCAATCCAGGGACTTTGGGCACTGTGCATTCGGTGCCGCGGCTGATGCAGGGCCAGGGCGCGATCATCGGCGTGGGTGCCATGGAGTACCCGGCGGAGTACTCGGGAATGTCAGTCGAGACGATCAACGATCTGGGGATCAGCAAAACGATCACGCTGACTTCCACCTACGACCACCGCATTATTCAGGGCGCGCAATCTGGCGAGTTTCTTCGCCGGATGCATGAGCTACTGCTCGGCGCTGACGGTTTCTACGACGAGGTGTTCCGAGCCCTACGTGTGCCGTATGAGCCCGTGCGATGGGTACGCGACGTGGCCGTCAACGGTATCGGCGGCAATAGCAGCATAGACAAAAATGCGCGGATCCTCGAACTGATCAATGCCTATCGTGTGGGTGGCCACTTCATGGCCGACACCGACCCGTTGGAGTACAAGCAACGGCGCCACCCAGACCTCGATATTTTGCAGTACGGTCTCACGCTATGGGACCTGGACCGCACGTTCGAGGTTGGTGGTTTCGCCGGCCAGCAGCAGATGAAACTGCGCGACATCTTGGGTGTGCTGCGTAACTCCTATTGTCGGCGTATTGGCGTGGAGTACATGCACATCAGCGCGCCGCATGAGCGCGCCTGGATTCAACAGCGCGTCGAAGCTGATCGCGGCGAGCCGGATCAAGACAAGCAAAAGCAGATTCTGGCCAAGCTCAACGCGGCAGAGGCATTCGAGACCTTCCTGCAAACGAAATATGTCGGCCAGAAAAGGTTCTCGCTGGAAGGCGGTGAATCTGTCATTCCGTTGCTGGACGAGGTTATCCAGACCGCGGCGGCAGACGGCCTAGACGAAGTGGTCATAGGCATGGCCCACCGGGGTCGACTCAATGTGCTCACCACCATCATGGGGAAGCCCTACGAGAAAGTTTTTGCTGAGTTCGAGGGCAACATAGACCCCAGCACTATGCATGGCTCGGGGGATGTGAAGTATCACCTGGGCACCGAATCTAAGGTCACCACTCCAGACGGCAAACACACCATTGCGGTCAGTCTTACCTCTAACCCAAGCCACCTCGAGGCCGTAAATCCCGTGGTGGAAGGCATCGCCCGCGCCAAGCAAGAACTCCTGGCAAAAGGGCATCCGGTGTATGGCGTGCTTCCGCTGCTCGTGCATGGCGATGCCGCGTTTGCTGGCCAGGGCGTGGTGGCCGAGACGCTGAACCTCTCCCAGCTGCGCGGATACCGTACCGGCGGCACTGTGCATGTGGTGATCAACAACCAGGTCGGTTTCACCACCGCGCCGGCCGATACTCGCTCCACGCTGTACTGCACTGATGTGGCGCGTATGGTCCAAGCGCCTATCTTTCACGTTAACGGCGATGATCCCGAAGCATGTGTACGAGTCGCCCAGCTGGCCTTCGCCTATCGGCAGGCGTTCCATAAAGACGTCGTAATCGACGTCGTCTGCTACCGACTGCGCGGTCACAACGAGGGGGATGACCCTTCAATGACCAATCCGCAGATGTACGCGATCATCGACGCCAAGCGGCGCGTCCGTAAGCTCTACACCGAGAGCCTGATCAGTCGTGGTGACCTCACAGTCACCGAAGCTGAAGTGGTGCTGCACGACTTTCAAAACCGGCTCGAACACGCATTCCAGTCCACCAAAGATGCCGACACCAGCTCAACACCAGAACAGCAACCGATCTCGGAGGCTCGAGACGACAAAGTGGAAACCGCAGTCAGCGTGGACGTGTTGCGCCGCATCGGTGATTCACAAGTGAGCTGGCCGGAGGGCTTCACACCACATCCCCGGCTTGACCCACTGATGCGCAAGCGCCAGCAGTCAGCTACTGAGGGCCCGATCGACTGGAGCTTCGGCGAGACGCTGGCCTTGGGCACGCTGCTGCTCGAGGGACATCCGGTGCGGTTATCTGGCCAAGACAGCCGTCGTGGCACGTTCGTGCAGCGACACTGTGTGCTGCTCGATCACCACACCGGTACCGAATACTTTCCACTGGACCATTTGTCGGAGAATCAGGCGCGCTTTGGGGCATACGACTCGCTGCTCAGCGAGTTTGCGGTGATGGGTTTTGAGTACGGCTATTCGCTGGCACACCCCGATGCCCTTGTCTTGTGGGAAGCCCAGTTCGGTGACTTTGGCAATGGCGCTCAGTCGATCGTGGATGAGTTCATCGCCTCTGGCGAGGTGAAGTGGGGCCAACAATCCGGCGTTGTACTGCTACTACCCCACGGCTACGAGGGACAGGGACCAGACCATTCGTCGGGTCGGGTTGAACGTTACCTACAGCTATGTGCGCAGGACAATATGACGGTCGCCAACTGCACTACCCCAGCCAACTACTTCCATTTACTGCGCCGTCATACGTTGCGTGGCGAACATCGACCTCTGGTGGTGTTTACGCCTAAATCTCTGCTGCGACACAAGCAGGCTGTCTCTGAGGTGGCTGACTTCACCTCAGGCGTATTCCAGCCGGTGCTGGCCGACCCCGGCATTGAGGAAACGTCGTTAAACCCCGCTGAGGTGACGCGGGTGCTGCTCTGCTCGGGCAAGGTTTACTACGACCTGCTGGCCCGTCGCTACGATCAGAAAATCACCAATACCGCTATCCTGCGGCTTGAACAGCTGTACCCAACGCCGGTCGAAGAGGTACGCGCAGCGCTCGCGCAATACCGCAACGCCATCGACCACGCATGGGTGCAGGAGGAGCCAGCAAACCAGGGCGCATGGAGCTTCATGGCCCTGAACTTGCTGGAGCATCTGGAAGGGGTGAAACTCCGCCGTATTTCGCGTCGCGCTGGAGCGAGCCCGGCCACTGGCTCGGCGAAAAATCACCAGCTCGAACAGGCCGCGCTAGTAGAAGCAGCGCTGCTGAGCTAGTTACTACTGAAGAGGCATTCAGTCACCCATCAGGCGGGCAGGGCAGACAGTGACTGGGAAAGGGCGTTGCAGAGTGACGGACTCATTTGCTGTTACGTGCGCTGTCTCCACATACCGGCCATCGATGAGCTCCCAGCACCATATTTGCGGTTGATTCGGATCGAAAATCCAGTAGCAGCTAACACCCAAGTCTTCATACAGCGAGCGTTTCAGCATGAAATCTCTGCGCCGGCTACTAGGTGAGAGCACTTCCACCGCCAACATCGGCGGTTCGGTCACATTTTTTGCTGAGGCTTGTGGCCGCGAAATTACCAGCACGTCCGGCTGCACCGAGGTACGAAGGTTAGGCTGGAAATCTACTGGTGCCACAAAAGTTTTCAATCCTGGCGGGCATGCGTCTCGTAGTAGCACCGCAAGTTCCATCACCGCGCTTTGATGCAGCAGAGCTGGGGCAGGAGTCACAATCAACGCCCCATCGATGAGTTCATAGCGTAGGCCATCGTCAGGAAATTTTTCCAGGTCAGCCACAGTCCATTCCTCAGCCTCACGCGGCAATACAGTCATAGCTGACATGATCCTCCTTAGAGTCTCCGGCAATACCGGCAATAGAGGCGCTGCCGGCGTTCTCGTCGCCTTGCCTACCTTCGTAGGCGGCGGCTCCTGCGGCCTTGGCATCCCTCCTATTGCCGGGCTCTCTTAAACCGTAGTTGTCGCGGCGGCCGCAACCGCCGCCGAAACAGCAGGTACCACTCGGGGATCCAGTGCGCTGGGCAGGATGCGTTCGGCCGAGCGCACGTCGGCGGCTACGTCTGCCAGCGCCGTAGCCGCGGCAAGCTTCATAGCTGGGGTAATTTCGCGCGCACCGGCATCGAACGCGCCCTTGAAAACTCCGGGAAACGCGAGCACGTTGTTGATTTGATTCGGGTAGTCACTACGCCCAGTAGCAACTACCGCCGCGTACTGGTGTGCCACCTCCGGCGCCACTTCCGGATTAGGATTGGCCATCGCGAAGATGAAGCCGCCAGGGGCCATCTTAGCCACGGCGTCGGTGGGGATCTGGCCGCCCGAAACTCCGATCAACGCGTCGGCTCCGGCCAGAGCGTCGGCGATCGAGCCACGGATGCCGGAGACGTTTGTGCGGCTGGCAAGCTCTGCTTTCACCGGGCTCAGATCTAGTCGCGACGGATGCAGCACGCCACGCGAATCAACGAGGACAACGTCACTCACACCCACGTCGGTAAGTATGTTCGCGATAGCAACTCCGGCCGCTCCCGCACCGAAGATCACTACCCGCAGCGCGGCCAGGGTTCGGTCGGTCACGAGGCAGGCGTTACGCAGCGCAGCCAAGGTAACGATGGCGGTGCCATGCTGATCATCGTGAAACACCGGAATGTCTAACCGCTGCGAGAGTTTGCGCTCAACCTCAAAACAGCGAGGCGCTGAAATATCTTCGAGATTGATCCCGCCAAACGACGGCGCAAGCCGCGCCACCGTGTCGACGATCTCATCGACATCAGTCGTATCCAGGCAAATGGGCACCGCGTCGATGTTGGCGAACCGCTTGAACAGTATCGCCTTGCCTTCCATTACCGGCATAGCCGCGCGCGGGCCGATATTACCTAAACCGAGTACAGCCGTGCCGTCGGTGACCACAGCTACTGCGCGGGCAGCCCAAGTGTAGGAGGCGAACGCAGACGGGTCATGCGCAATTGCTGTACACACTCGGGCAACTCCTGGAGTGTATGCACGAGACAGATCAGCCATGGTGTCCATAGGCACCGTGAACGTGATGCTCATCTTTCCGTGCACATGCGCACCGAACACTTCAGCGTCAGTAAGCTCACGCTGAGCTGTCGAAGCAATAACAGCGCTACCAGGGGTAACCATCGAATGAGTTGTCAAAGACATTGGGCGAGCTTATCTCGCCAGTGCCGCACCACATCCTTGGAGCCATCCATCGGGCCCGTAGAGTGCCAGCATGAGCTCGTCAACTAGCGCCGGGGGCAGCACCACCAGCTCAGCTGGCCCACCACCGGCGCATGCTGTGGATCCCTCGAGCATGGACACCGTGATACTCACCCTTCCCGCCGATAGTGCCTATGTGGGGATTCTCCGAACCACCACAGCAGGGGTTGCCGCGCGCCTACATTTTGAGCTCGGCGCCATCGAGGATCTGCGCATTGCGGTGGACGAAGCATGCACACTCCTGTTAGCTGAAAAAGCGCCACAGATCAGCTGCCGATTCTCCATCGACCCTGTCGGTATCCAAGTCGAGCTGAGCGTGCGCCGTAGCAGCAAACAACAGCACTGGCAAAATACGTTTGCGTGGCAACTACTCAACTCACTCACCGACGAAGTATCAGTCAGCGAGCTGTCGGACACGTTAGCCATCACACTGCGTAAGAACCTAGGGTAGAACAAGCCACAAACTACTGCAGTGCGAACCGGGACGAGGGAGCTAGTAACAAAGCAGCGCAGCCTAAGCACACAATGCCGAGCATTACACCCGCGATGATGAGCGTGAAGCCGTTGCCACCGGCAACCATGAAGAACGCCACCGGTAACCCCATCAACTGCGTCACAATAGCCACCGCTCGCGGCCATGCGCGCCGCCGCGTTAATGAAAAACCCAGCCACAGCAGCAAGATGGCCAGTCCTCCAACGCTTACCGCTAGCAGAACAGCCACGGCAGCATTGATTTGCTGAGCGGTGAAGACCTCCAGCGCTATAAAAGCGGCGAGGCCAGCTGCAAACACGGCTTCAATCCAGAGCATCAGCACCGCTACTCGCAGCGGCACCGGTCCATAGATGTCATCGGCGCATTCGCCTTTACTCTCCGGCATGGTGACACTTTAGGGGGTGTCTGGGAACCTCTAAGGTGTTAGCCCCACCAGCGTCGCCGGGCGAGTACAGTCCGCACACGTGCGAGCAGTACTTGTGGTCAACCCCAGCGCCACAGCCACCAGCCCCCGGTGCCGGGATATCTTAATGGATGCACTAAAACCACATGTCGATCTCAGCGTCATTCACACTCGGGGACGTGGACATGCCATAGAGCTGGCCGATAAGGCGAGATGCGACGGTGTGGAACTCGTGGTCTGCCTGAGCGGGGACGGCACGGTCAACGAAGTGGTCAATGGGCTGCTGAGCTCGATGAGCAGTCCGGCTGGAACAGCTGCCGCTAGAGCACAGTTACCCATGTTGGCGGTCGTGCCGGGTGGTTCGACCAATGTTTTCGCGCGCGCATTGGGAATTCCCCGTGATCTACTGAAAGCTACCGGTTCACTCCTAGAAGCGCTACGAACCCAACAGCACCGCACCATAAATCTGGGTAAGCTCGGCGACCGTTGGTTTACTTTTTGTGCCGGAGCCGGATTAGACGCGGAGGTAGTGCGTCAAGTTGAGGCCAAGCGGCAGGGCGGTCATATCTCAACAGCGACGCTATATGCCCGAGTAGCCGCTAGCGCCTACTCGCGACGGCTACGGGATGATCCACCTACGCTTACCCTCACTGAGAGCTCAGGAGTCACACATCACCTAGCCATGGCCGTGGTGCAGAACACCGCGCCGTGGACGTACCTCGGTAGACGGGCAATTCACGGTTGCACCTCGGCTTCGCTAGACCGTGGCCTCGATGTGTTGGGGATTAGGGAACTGGGACCGGCGGCGATGCTGCAAGTAACCGCGCAGCTGCTGGTCCGTGGAGCGGCAACCGGGAACAATATATTCACTCGACACGACAATGACAGTTTCACGATCACAGCTGATCGCCCCGTCGCAGTACACATAGATGGGGATTTTCTGGCTGAGCAAGATAGGTTACTGTTGGAGTCTGTGCCCAACGCGCTCACAGTCCTGACGCCAGAACAATGGCCCAAAAATCTACGGGGCAGAATTTTCCGCCGAACCTGAACTACACTGTACGATGTAGGAGGTAGCCCAGTACACGCAGAGATTTACGATTCAGAACTTTGGGCTGTACTCAGACTTAGAGTGTTCGGTAGTTGATCGTTCGTAGCGAGGTGACGGAGTTAGCTAGTGCTATCTGGTCGAGTATGGCAAGGCGGAGGAGGAGTTCATACTGAATAGTATGGGCGACGACGACAACACAGCCAGACGAAGCGCCAGGAGACACCGCAGTAGAACAGCATCAACTACCGGGCGCTCTTATAAATACGTTTAAATTGCAATTCCACAGTGAGGCTGCTCACGGATAGACATCAATTAGTCCGCGCGGGCTTGACAGGTATCTATCTCGTGAAAGTATTCACAAGCAAGTTCGAGCTCGTCTCGCGGTGCTTTCTCGCCCATGTACTTATCGGCCCAGTATTGCACCCGTCACGTCGCCGGAATATATCGGCCTACTCGGCACCGACCAACGCCGAGTCACGTCCTATGAGGTCGTGCGGATAGAGAGCGGCTCTACTTCCGACTCTGATTCGCGGGAACTCTACAACTCGTGTACGACTTCGATGCCATCAAGGAGTAATACCATGGATTGGCGCCACAGCGCCTTCTGCCGTGACGAAGACCCGGAACTGTTTTTCCCCATTGGAAACTCCGGTCCAGCGGTACAGCAGATTGAAGCAGCTAAAGCAGTGTGTCAGCGCTGCCCAGTAACCGACGCCTGCCTACAGTGGGCGCTGGAATCGGGTCAGGATGCTGGCGTATGGGGTGGCATGAGTGAAGATGAACGTCGCGCACTAAAGCGGCACACGATCCGCACTCCCCTACACGCAGTGTAGTTAGGTCTCTGCCGGCATTCTCGTCGCCTTGCCTATGCCCGGCGCAGCTATGCGAGCCGGCAACGGGTATGGCGTAGGCGGCGGCTCCTGCGGCCTTGGCAGAGACCTAACTATCAACTAGCACTCGGGGGCCTTGGCGTAATGCGCTGAGGCCCCCGTTTCGCGCGTGGCGGATATCAACTGGCCGACAATCGGGTATGCCAGGTCAGCACCGAACGATCGGTGAGACTAGCAATCTGGTCGATCACGACCCGAAACCGTGCGGCATCGTCGCTGGAGTGTTCCCACCACGGCGCAAATACCGCATCCAGTGAGGTAGGTGCTTGGGCGGCAACAAGCCAAACGAGCTCAATTAATAACTCCTGCTGCTGGTTATATCGCGCCTGACTGCTAGGCCGAGCCATCACGTAGCGGACAGCGATACCTTTGAGTAGTGCACATTGGGCTCGCAGCCGCGGTGGAATCACCACGTTGCCCTGATAGCGCGTAATCGGTGTATGGAAATGTTCCAGCGTCGCCATGGTCACGGGGCGCACAAGTAGCCCGACGAGGGAAGAAGTTGCTTGCTTCATCGCGGCTTGCGCCCGGTGACTGCGGTCGTATTCGGCGAGCGCCCGTAGCGCTGGCTGGGCCAACAGCTCCTCTAAGACCTCACCCAGTTCTTCGGTCTCTAAACTCGAATGGGCTGCCGCAACCTGTTCGCACAGTTGCACACGTTCGGCACGATCATCGAGCTGATGCAGCTTAATGTGACCAGCCTGCACGCCGTCTTCCACATCGTGCACTGAATAGGCTACGTCGTCGGCCCAATCCATCACTTGGGCTTCAACACATGGGCGCTCTCGCGGAGCTCGATGCCGCAACCATTCAAAGACGCGCATGTCATCGGGGTACACACCGAA
>JBBSOC010000077.1:0-9354 GCA_038260095.1 Mycobacteriales bacterium
GGAGTGTGCACAGAACCCTAAACCTCAAGCAGTTCTGATTCCTTGTGCTTCATGATCTCATCGACGTGATGCAAGTGCGCAGCGGTAGCGTCATCGAGCTCTTTTTCTGCTCTACGAACCTCGTCTTCGCCCGCCTCGCCATCTCGCTGAATGCGGTCAAGCTCCTCTTTTGACTTGCGGCGGACATTCCGGATGTAAACTTTGGCATCTTCGCCTTTGGTCCGAGCCACCTTCACTAGGTCACGTCGACGCTCCTGCGTCAACTGCGGAAACACCACACGCAGAATCGTGCCATCGTTGGTGGGGTTAACCCCTAGATCAGAGTCGCGGCTCGCTTTTTCCATGGGCGCAAGCAGCGACGCGTCGTAAGGCTTGACTACGGCCATACGCGGCTCAGGAATACTGACCGAAGCCAGTTGCGGCAACGGTGTGGGTGCTCCGTAATAGTCCACCGAGATTTTGCTGAACATACTGGGCGCGGCACGACCGGTGCGGATCGCCCCAAGGTCTTCCTTGGCGACTTCGATTGCCTTGTCCATCTTCTCTTCTGCCTCGAGAAAAGCTTCCTCGATCACGATTGCTTCCTTAGCTAGGCGAGATGCAAATTCTAAAGGTCTGACTGAATGACTGTTTCTCAGGTCTGAGCTGAGTGGCTGTCAGTTGGTTTCTGCCAAGGCAGAGGCGACGCCGCGTACGTCAAGTGGAGCGCTAGCGGAACGGTACGCAAGGAGCCGATAACGCCGGCAGGGGCCGACTGACAGTTACATTATTAGCGTACCGATCTTTTCACCCCTTACCGCACGGGCGATATTTCCGTCCGTGAGCAGATCAAATACGACCATGGGCATGTGGTTGTCTTTGCACAGGCTTATCGCCGTAGCGTCGGCGACTTGCAAACCACGGCTGAGCACTTCGGCGTAGCCGAGTTGGTCAAATTTCACCGCGTTCGGAAATTTTTTCGGATCCGCGTCGTACACCCCGTCTACCTGTGTCGCCTTGAGTACTACCTGCGCCCCGATCTCCAGCGCCCGCTGCTCCGCCACGGTATATGTAGAGAAATACGGCATTCCAGTTCCGGCCCCAAAAATGACTACGCGGCCTTTCTCCAGGTGCCGAATAGCGCGGCGCGGAATGTAGGACTCAGCAACCTGACTCATAGTGATAGCGGTTTGCACCCGGGTATCGATCCCGAGCTTCTCCAGAAAATCCTGCAGCGCGAGACAGTTCATCACTGTGGCGAGCATGCCCATGTAATCCGAACGCGCCCGATCCATACCCCGCTGTGACAACTGTGCGCCACGAAAAAAGTTACCGCCGCCGACCACTATGGCCAACTGCACGCCGGCACGAACGACGTCAGCGATTTGGCGGGCGATCGTCTGGACAACGTCAGGATCAACGCCGAGACGGCCGCCACCAAACACTTCACCAGAAAGCTTGAGGAGCACCCGCTGCCAACGGTGCTGGCTATCACTCTCCCCAGCGAGATCAGCATGATCTCCCATGTGGCTCCCTAACCGTCGATTGCGTTCTATGCCCGCCCGACTTCAAGCCGAGCGAAAGCCGTCACAGTAGCGCCAGCGGCATCCAGCACCGCCCGAACGGTTTTCTTGCTGTCTTGCACGGACGCTTGCTCGAACAGCACCGAGTCCTTGAAGAACCCGTTAAGCCGACCCTCCACAATTTTGGGGATAGCGGCGTCGGGTTTATCTTCTTCCCGAGCAGCCTGCTCGGCTATGCGGCGTTCGCTGGCCACGACCTCGGCTGGAACCTGCTCGCGGGAGACGTAACGCGGGCGCATGGCGGCAATCTGCATCGCCGCTCCGCGAGCGGCGGCCGCAGCATCGTCAGCGCTACTGGATTCGGCGGAGGCAGCAGCAGAATGGTATGCCACCAAAACGCCTACTTGAGCAGGCAAATCAGAGTTACGCTTGTGTAAATACACCGCAACCGGCGCGTCGAGCACCACCACATGGCCCACAACTATTTTCTCACCAATCACCACCGATGCGGCCTCAATAGCTTCGGCAACGGTGCGCCCATCGGGCAGCGAGGCGGCTAGCAGCTCCGCGGCGTCGGCGGGACGAGTAGCATCGGCCGCCGCAACTACTTGCTCGCCTAGTTGCTGGAATTGTTCGTTCTTGGCGACGAAGTCAGTCTCGCAATTGAGCTCCACCAGCGCCGAGCCAGCATGGGCAATAAGACCATTTGCGGCGATGCGACCCGCGCGCTTTCCTACATCCTTCGCGCCCTTGACGCGGAGGATCTCAATAGCCTTATCGAAATCGCCAGCGGACTCTTCTAACGCCTTCTTGCAATCCATCATGCCGGCCGCGGTAATTTCGCGAAGTCGCTTCACATCCGCGGCGGAAAAGTTACCCATAGCTCATCTTTCTTTCTCGTCTCCCAGTGTTGGGTTAAAGCATTGGCGCGCGCTTACTTGCTTGCGCCTTCGAGTAATTCACGCTCCCACTGGGCCAGCGGCTCATCAGAACCCACTTCGGCGGCTTCTGGTTTGGCATCGGACTCGGCGGCGCCAGCACGAGCTAGCAGGCCGTCGGCCACTGCGTCGGCAATCACTCTGGTGAGCAGGCCAGCGCTGCGAATCGCATCGTCGTTACCCGGAATCGGGTAGTCCACGTCATCTGGATCGCAGTTGGTGTCCAGCACCGCGATGACCGGAATTCGCAGTTTGCGCGCTTCCTTGACGGCAATGTGCTCTTTCTTTGTGTCAACAATCCACACAGCGCTGGGAAGTTTCTGCATGTTACGCAGGCCGCCGAGAGTACGCTCTAGTTTGGTCTTCTCCCGGTGAAGCACCAAAGCTTCTTTTTTGGTGAGCACGTTCTCACCACCGGTCTCTTCAATGACTTCGAGCTCTTTGAGGCGCTGCAGCCGCTTGAATACGGTGGAGAAATTTGTCAGCATGCCGCCGAGCCAGCGCTGATTAACGTAGGGCATGCCCACACGTTGCGCTTGGGCGGCGATAGCCTCTTGGGCTTGTTTTTTGGTACCGATGAACAGAATGGAGCCGCCATGTGCAACTTTTTCACGAATGTATTCGAATGCACTGTCGATATAGCCCAGAGTCTGCTGTAAATCGATGATGTAAATGCCATTGCGGTCGGTGAAGATGAACCGCTTCATCTTCGGATTCCACCGACGAGTTTGGTGGCCGAAATGCACGCCGCCCTCTAAAAGTTGGCGCATAGTTACTACAGCCATGGCAGTGCCATGCCTTTCTCTCACGCGGGCAAGCTGCCCGCTCCTCGGTTGTGGCGGTGCACCAAACGATGCCCGCCCTAGCACCTAGAGCCAACCGTGGCGGGCCCGAAAAAATCAGGACCGAGGAGGCAAGCTGTGTTCTAAGTGCGCGTAGTCGGATTTGCGAAGCAAATCCGCTGATGGTGTTGTGGATTTGCGAAGCAAATCCGCTGGTGGTGTTGTGGATCTGTTTTGCAGATCGCTGATTAGTACTCCTAGACCGGCTCACGCCGGCATCGGTGGCGCAGCGCACCACTGTTGCGAAGTATACGGCGAGAGCTCATCGTGGGCCATACCAGGCTCGTCGGATGCTCGTCGGATGCTCGGCCGAGGCTCGGCCGCCTCATATCCACAGAGTTGCTGGAAGTGCACAGACAGCGATCCCGATCTGGCAGCGGGTCAATTTCACGGCAGGATCACCGGATGCGCGTGGTGATGTGTGGCTTACTTATGCTGCTGATGACTGGCATGACTAGCTCCGTGGTTAACCCAGTGGCCAGGGCGACAGCTAATCAGCTAGTGACCAAACCGCTGGATGCTCCGCTGCACGGCATGTTCGTGCGGCCGGTCAACGGACCTATAGTACGCAGCTTTCAGCCCGGCTTGAACCGCTACTCAGCGGGGCATCGCGGCGTAGATTTCGCGGCGCCCATTGGCGCCACAGTACGAGCTGCGGGGAACGGTACAGTGACTTTTACCGGCATGGTAACCGGCCGGCCTGTGATCTCCGTTGAACACGCGACCGGTCTACAGACAACATATGAGCCGGTATTGGCAGTCGTGACCGTTGGCCAATCAGTCAAAGTGGGCCAGGCGATCGGAACGCTGCTGGCTGGACATGCCGGCTGCACCACCGCGGCGTGCCTGCATTGGGGGCTACGACGTAGCACCCCCTCGGGTGAAATCTACCTCGATCCATTGCTACTGCTTGGGCGCGGCAAGGTGCGGCTCAAGCCGTTACACCCCGGCGACAGCTAGCGCAGAGCGAATTACGCCCGAGGGTGAGCTTGCCGAAACGCTGTACGCAGCCGCTCGACCGAGACATGGGTATACAGCTGACTGGTAGCCAAGCTGGCATGTCCTAGTAGCTCCTGCACGCTACGCAGATCAGCGCCGCCTTCCAGTATGTGCGTGGCCATCGAATGTCGCAGGCCGTGTGGCGCAAGGTCTGGCGTACCCGGAACTCGCGCCAGAGCAATGTGCACAACACGACGGACAGTGCGCGGATCGATCCTAGCGCCGCGTGCACCCAGCAGCAGCGCCACTGAGGCATCAGTACCAATGGTTACCGCAGCTCGGGAGGTAGCACCACCGTGGGCACTTAGCAGAGCCGGCCGTCCCGCCCGGAGGTAGATGCCCAGTGCATGCTGCGCCGGTATTCCGAACGGCACACTGCGCTCCTTATTACCCTTGCCGATCACGCGGAGCAGACGGCGATCGTTGTCTATCGAGGTGAGGTTGAGTCCGCACAGCTCGCTGACACGGATTCCTGTGGCGTACAACAGCTCGAGCATCGCTGCGTCCCGCAGCGCGACTGGATCAATGTCTTTGCTATCTGAACTGCCGGCTGAAAGCTCGGCTGCGCGCAGCACCTGGCTGGCCTGGTCGGCTCGCAGCACCTCGGGAAGGCGCTGCACAAGCTTTGGCCCCCGCAGCAGCAGTGCAGGGTCATGGCTCAACTGTCCCCGAGTATGCAGCCAGGCGGTAAATACCCGTGCACCAGCTATTCGCCGGGCCAGCGTGGCGGGGCTGGCCTCGTCGTTGCGGAGTTTGGCCAACCAACTACGCAGCGACGAGAGGTCCAGTTTGGCTAAATCGCTGCGGCCAAGTCCAGTTAGATGCTCCACCAAACTGGTCGCATCGCCCACGTAGCTCCGAACCGTATGCGGCGCTAAACCCCGCTGGGCAGCCAGATGGTGTTCAAACTCGCCGATCAATGCACTGACGCCGACGGCGAGGTTCTCCCGAACGGTTCGCGACATTAGGCCATGATATCCGCGGAGGGGTGCTAGTACATGGCGTCAGACACGGTTGTGGGGGCCGCCAAGGCGACCCCCACAACGATGAAGCGGTAGTACCTACAGAATGTCAAGGTCGATGCTGAGACCGCCGTTATTGCGGTCACTGCCATTGCGATGGTTGCCAAATAGACCGCCACCGCGGTTATGATGACGGTTGTGGCGCCACCCATTACCCGACGAGTTGTTGCTATCTGAATTGCTGGATGAACTCTCGGTAGCCGAGATTTCATGGAAGTACGTGATCTCCCGGTATGAGGAGCTCTGGCTGGAGCTCTCGCTGGAGCTATTAGAGCCGCCGTTGTCGTAGGCTAGCGCGGGGGCTGAGGCACCTACCGCAAGCCCCGTGACGAGGGCAGTTGCTGCGGCTGCTTTTGCGAGTTTACCGAAACGCATATGTTTACCTTCCGTATCAGAATGTTGCATGGATTCTCTAAAAAATCTGTTTGTTGGGAGACCCATGCAAAGGGTGTTGGTTTCTCACTCGAACATTCGTGACTGTACCCAGCTTCAGATGGCTTATACACTAACTTTTTACTGTGATTGAAATCACATAGGGTCCTTATGTCACATCAAATCCCAGAAAGGTGTGCTATGCCGGCTACGCCGACATTACGGAGAGAAACAACGGTAGAAGCATCGATTGACCAGGTTTTCGCTTGGCACGAGCGGCCAGGTGCGCTGCAGCGCCTGCTGCCACCATGGGAGCCGATTCGGGTGCGGTCCATCACCCCAGCCAGCGATTCGGCATCACTGCTAGCCCCCGGAAGCCGGGTTGAGTTCGAGCTGACCCTGCCAATACCGGTGCGCTTGCGATGGGTCGCCGAGCACACCGAATACCAGCCACCCACCCAGTTTCGTGACATCGCTCAGCGTGGTCCATTTCGGCACTGGGAGCATCGCCACCGATTCGAGCCGACCGCTGCCGGCACCCGGGTCATCGACGAGCTCGACTACGAACTCCCGCTTGGCCGGTTTGGGCAGTTAGCGGACCGTGCCGTACGCGCCCGGCTGCACCGCATGTTTACCTATCGGCACTCCCAGCTCGCCGCTGATCTCGCGGCACACACGCGTGCGGCGGACGCCGGGTGCGGCAAGCTTCGGGTGGCGATTACTGGAGCCGGCGGCCTCATCGGCTCGGCGCTGAGTGCGTTCCTGTCCACGGGCGGTCATGCCGTGGTGCACTTGGTCCGACGCCCCCCGCGCAATGCACGGGAGATCTTCTGGGACCCAGCCCGTGGTGTGCTCGATCCAGCCGATCTCGCCGAAGTGGATGCCGTGGTGCATTTGGCCGGCGCTTCGATTGCCGGTAGGTGGACGCGAACACGCAAGCGTGCCGTGCGCTCCAGCCGAATAGCCGGAACTACATTGCTCGCCCAGACTCTGGCAACGCTGGGCGCAGCGCGAAACGACAGGTCCACGACGCTGATCTGCGGGTCGGCCATCGGATATTACGGGGCGCAGCGCCGCGACGAGCTACTCACCGAGGCCAACGGCCCTGGCGAGGGTTTTTTGGCCGACGTCGTCACCGAATGGGAGCGAGCAACGCAGGCCGCCCGTGCGGCCGGGTTACGCGTAGTGCACGTACGCACCGGAGTGGTGCAATCGCCGGCCGGAGGTGCGCTGCGGGCACAGTTGCCGTTGTTTCGGCTCGGAGCAGGCGGAAGAATAGGCCATGGCCGGCAATGGGTGAGCTGGGTCGGCATCGACGATGCTGTTGGGCTGCTGCACCACGCCCTGACCACACCTTCGATCCACGGCGCCATGAATGCCACAGCCCCCGAGCCGGTGCGCAACCGCGACTATGCAGCGACTCTCGCGAGGGTGTTGGGACGGCCGGCCTTTTTGCCGCTGCCTCGGTGGGCTGCACAGCTCGCGCTAACATCTGCGGCCGCCGACGAGATGCTGATGGCCAGCCAACGCGTCGAACCCCGGCTGGCTGTGGAAACCGGATACATTTTCCGGCATCCACAGTTGCAGCAAACGCTGCAACATCTGCTGGGCCGTTAAGCGGAGCCCCTTAACTGATCCCCATAGGGAGAAAATTTTTGCCACAAGTTCTCCTAACTTGGCAAAAACGCGCTGCTGCGGCCTTCGTTTCATCGACGTCGAGGGCAGTAGCTTGCAATCGTGCACCGCATCGTAAGCTCAGCGGCAACGAAAGGAGCGCGGATGCAGCCAGGAATACCGCAGGGGCCTCAATGGGGTCAACCTGCACCGCCGCCGGGGTATGCGGGACCGGCGCCAATCGACCAACTCAATCCATACGCACCCATCCCAGGGCGCATCGTTGTCGCCGGTCTGACCAAGCAGTTCAAGCGAATCCGGGCCGTCGATAATCTGTCCTTTACCGTGGAGCCGGGTAGCGTCACCGGCTTCCTAGGGCCCAACGGTGCTGGCAAGACAACCACGCTACGCATGCTGCTGGGACTGATCTCCCTCACCTCCGGTGTAGCCACAATTGGCGGCCGCCCCTATCAAGACCTGGGGTCTCCGCTACGCACGGTGGGTGCGGCATTGGAAGCGTCCAGCTTCCATCTAGCCCGCACTGGCCGCAATCACCTACGCATTCTTTGTGCCGCAGGCGGCATTCCCGAATCCCGCGCGGACCAGGTGCTGCAGCTGGTCGGGATGACGCCCGCGGCAAATCGCAAGGTGAAGTCCTACTCCATGGGCATGAAGCAGCGGCTCGGTCTTGCGGCTGGACTGCTGGGCGACCCACAGGTGCTACTCCTCGACGAGCCCACGAACGGTCTGGACCCGGAAGGTATTCGCTGGATGCGGGGCTTCCTGCGGGGCTTGGCCGCACAGGGGCGCACGATTCTGGTCTCGAGCCATCTGCTTGCCGAAGTGGCGCAGACCGTGGACGACGTGGTGATCATCGCGCACGGGCAAAGCCGTCGGCAAGGCAAAGTCACTGATCTCCTCGCCGAGGCAAAACAGTCTGTTCGGGTGCACACCAGCCACGTTGACCAGCTACTCACCGCGCTGGGAAGCCAAGCTGCGGTGCGGCGGACCAGTGCCACCGAGCTTTACATCGACAACGTGACCTCCAAAGAAGTTGGAAGAATCGCGCATCAGGCAGGCGTCGAGATTGACGAGCTATCTACCGTGCAGGCCGATTTAGAAGAAGTGTTCTTGCAGTACACGCGGACAGGGGCGGGAATTCGATGACAGGCTTGCTCCGCAGTGAGTCCCTTAAGGTCGTCACCACCAAGGTGTGGTGGGTCATGTTGCTCGGGCTGCTGGGGGCGGTGGCGGTGGCGTTACTCATCAACGGCGCCGGCGTCACCCATGCACTCGACAGCGACAGTGCACACAGAAGTGCGTCATTGAATGAACTGGCCGGGCGCCTGTATACATCCGGTCAGTACTTTGGTGTGCTGTTTGCCGCGATTATCGGCACCCTGTTGATTACCAACGAGTTCCGTCACCAGACCGCTACCGCAACGTTTTTAGCGACCCCGCGACGAGTGAACGTTATCGTTGCTAAGTTCATCGTTTCCGTCGGCTGGGGGTTGCTGTATGCGCTCATCTGCATGGTGATCGCCATACCCGTCGGAGCGGCGATTCTTAGCGGCCATGATGTTAGTTCCCAGCTGGGCGAAGCCGGCGTGGTGAAAGTCATCCTGCTGAACCTGGTGGTGTTCGGAGTCTGGGCAGTCCTAGGTATCGGTCTCGGTACGCTGATACAAAATCAGGTTGGTGCGGTCGTCACGTTGATCGTGGCGTACTTCGGCACCCAAGGGATAGGAGCGCTACTTTCCGGGCTGGGACAAGCATGGAATATCGATTGGCTAGCCGGAACGTATTTTTACCTTCCTTATGGTGCTACGTTAGTAATGACCAGCACCGACAAAATAACCACTCATGCCCCCGCATGGTGGGGTGGCATGCTCCTGGTACTGGCTTACGGGGCGATAGCGGCTGCGTTCGGGAGCTGGCTCACCACCAAACGCGATATTTCGTAATCGCGTGACGGAAGTTGGGCCAAGTCGGTCGACCCCCATGGCGCACCATCCGGCACCACCGCCAAAAAACACGCCCCCCAGCCAAGAACCGCGTAGTGGCC
>JBBSOC010000078.1:0-8846 GCA_038260095.1 Mycobacteriales bacterium
ACCCGTTGCCCTTCAGCGCCTGGCGATACGCTCATTCCCAGCAGAAATGTGGCCACGAACGCACCGAGCATGCCGATTACGACTGATTTTCGCCATCGGTGTTTTCCACCCAGCACGGTGAATCCTCTGTGCAACAGTTTGCGGAAGCCAGAACGAGCCTGCGTGCCGGCCGGATTGCTCTGCAACAGCTGGGCGAACTGCGCATTAGTGCCGCTGAGTGGGCTAACAATCAAGCGAGGTTGCGCACCATCTCGGTGGATAACTGTTATGCCGGCCATGGTGGTGCTACCCCGACTTCCCAACACAGCGGCGCTCGGCAGGCACTACTCCACGTGTCCATATCAACGTGTGCATGTCGCCCCCTGCTCGGATCAGGACACCGCCCAATGAGTTCAGAATCAGTCTCGATCAGCATCACTCTTGATCAGGTCGCCGGACAGGTCCCCAACCTGAGGCAAGTTTAGGGCCAGCTGGACGCTCTTGCTCAGCGGTGGCTTCAGGGGGAGGGTTCGCGGCGCCGTAAGCACCAGCGTCATAGCTTGGCGACTGTCCGTAACTAGGCTGGCTGGCTGCACTGGGTTGGTAGAGCTGAGGAAGCGGGCCACTCTGAGGTGGGGGCGCAGCGGGCTGAAACGTCGGGGGCGCCAGCTGCCGTGACTCGGCCTGCTGCGCCAGATAGGCCTGGGCATCCGGTGGTGTCTCGTATGCAGCGGGGATCGCAGCTGGTGGATAGGCAGTTTCCGGTGCCGAACTAGAGCCCCAGCCCGATGGTCCCGGGAGCTGGTATGCCGCACGAGGGGGTTCCTGACTTGGAGCAGTACCAGCAGCAGGGGCGCCCCACGTCTGCGGAGGTTGGCTTGGGGCGGTGGACTGCCAAGGCGGGTTCTGCTGCACAAAACCCTGCTGGGCGGAGGCATTGGCGTAACCAGAGTTAGCCGCAGCGTAACCGTCATGCCCGTAAGCTGCTCCAGCTGGAAGTGCAGCCGCAGGCACCATTGCGCCACCAAAGGCCCCGCCACCAGCTCCGCCGCCTCCCCCACTTCCGCTGCCGCTACCGCCGCCGCCTGAATACGCACCGGCCCCGCCACCGCCATTACTACCGGGTGGAGTTAACAAACCAGTCGACGTCAGCCCAGAGAAGGCATTCATCGGATTCTCTTCCGCTGCAATCACTTTACCGACCCGCGCTTGCCCAGCAGAGATTTCTTTAGCGTCCTTGCGCTTAAAGTATGGGGTCAGCTTGGCCTCGACTGGGCGGGCAGCACGCGCAATCACTACGGCGGTGCCAAATTCCAATGTCCGTAGCTCGTCCAGAGTGAGCACGCGTCGTTTCTGTTTGCTGTAGGACGTACTTCTGCCGCCAGAGCCTGTCGATACGCTCTTTGTCTTCTCGTCTACCTCACCGAGCAGTCGGGAGATGTCTTCAAGGTCGTTGACATAACCTGAACCACCCATTACCACTCGGATGGCCGCGGTGTCCCACATAACAGCCGCTTCATCGTTGCCCCACTTACCGCGCGCCTGACCTAACGACTGCAAATACACATGCAGCGCAATCGAGAAACCACCGGAGTCACCCATGTAACCCGGCAGATTCGGCATGGGTGCGATATGGGCAACCTCGTTGAGCTCGACGGTAAGCGGCGGATCGATGCGACTGTTGGGCAACCGGCTCGCGATCTTGCGCACCTGGTCAAAAATGTCTTCCATCATCGCTGTGACCAGCGGCGCGACGCTACCGTTCTTCTTTTCTTTCCCCAAAACATACAGGGTATTGCGGCCCTTGACGAAGGTCGCGACGTCGAACACATCGCCCGGTCCTGGTGAACATGCGGCCAAGACTCGTGGATCTGCGAAGCAGTCCAATGCTCGTCGAACACCTGCCCACATGTTGCCTCGGGTTTCGCCGTCGGCCGAAGCTCCGCTCTCTAACTCACCAGCCCAGCCTTGCGGCGCCCGGCCAAGCGTTTCTTGCTTGCGTAAAATCTGGATCGGCTCCGGGTTAGTGGGCTGAGTCGACCAGCGCACCACATCGGTGATCGTGCGGCCCGAGGTAGCCGCGGCCAAGAAATAGCAGCGCAAGATAGCGGTAGCGACACCGGTCCAGTAGGACGCATTCTGAACGCCTTCGCCGACCCCGGCGCCGGCCACAAAAGCCGCCGCTCGGTTCAGCGCAACCAACGGTTCCTGACAACCATTCACCGGCGACCAACGCAGCTGGCTAGGCCAGTTAGTCATGTCATTAGGGTCAAAAACCCAGACGTGACCTACCTTTTCGCGCAGCGAGACAGTAGCAGCGAACATGTCAGCTCGCGTTGTGGTCGCTACACACGGACCAGGAGCGTCGATGATGTTGGGGATGCAAAAATGTACGTCTTTACCCTGCCGGGGCGGGGCCACCACCAGCATGACGTCTTCCACTGAGCAGTAGAGCTTTCGGTGCGAACGAGTGTCTTTGCCCAGAAAGAAGCCGACATCTTGCGGGTTGATATTGTGCTTGCCCTTATAAGACGGCCGGACGGACTTGGCTTTTTTTATTACCGCTCTCGAGGACAGCAGCCTACGTATTTCACCACCGTCGGCAAAGCCCAGCCGGAATATGCGATTCTCTCGCCGCCGGCGAAAGCGCATTGCGTACTGGCCGCCAAGAGTGAGCCCCCACGCTACGGGTGCGGCCAGAATCAAAAACAGGATGTACACCACAGCGGCTGGACCCACGTCATCGCGAGCTGGCGCTGGCCAGGCAGCTGCCGGATCCCCCAAATTCGAGAACGTTTTGATGAAGATACGCACCGAATCGCTGGGGGCGGCGTTCGGCCAGTTACCGCCCCAGATCAGGCCAGAAAGCTGACCAGAGAACCAAAACAACAGGCTGAGTACAAATCCCACAATCAGGGCCGCCAGGATGACACCCGATATGATCCCGACCGCGACGCTGTCCATACCGGACCCCATACCGCCGTACTGCTGGTTTCCCATGTTCTGGCTGTTAGTGAGCCTCACGATGCGCCGTCCTCTGCCGGAGATGTCTGGTGCGTATTAGGCGTAGCTAACCGAAGCGCACTAGATGCCACTGGTTGCACTAGTTCGGGGTTTGGATCACGGCCTTCGCCACGCGCTCGATCCCATTCTGCCTTTGCCACGATCCAGACCACCTTGTCTTTCACTGAAAGCGTACTCGCGAGCGGGCCTTTAGGGACCTCATCTAGTACGGTCACCCGAGAAACACATACCCATCCGGACCAGATGCCTGACTCATCGACCCATTCCACCTCGACACCCGGTGCGAAAGTATCTCGCTTAGGGCCCCGGCGCCGCCGAGTGATGCGCCGATCAGCCGCACCAGCGGCCGGCCAGAGCACAGTGCTCATGCGGTGAATGATGCGCTGTACCTGCCCAGTGGTGTACACCGCCGAGCCAAATGCGATCCGACGTGCCAGTAGCTCTGCGTCAATCAGCGTCAACGGGATCAGATCAGCTTTGGTCTCGCGGCTCTCTGTGGCTTGTCGCGGCGGAAGCGTTATCGCGATCGAAATCAGGCCGTGGTTGCCCTCGGGAAATGTTGAACCGCACATGGCGACTAGCGGCACAACTTCCACCCGCAGCGCGCGGGCCAGCGCCTGCGCCGTGCGGGCAATGTCGGTGAGTTCAGCATCAATGGAGGCGCCCTCCACCGTGACACGACGGCGCTCACTGGTGTTAACCACGATCCGCCCCAAACCGTCCACCGCGGTGATCTGAAACAGCCCCGTAGGTCCCACAACCAGTGCGTCCAACGTTGTGGCTGGATTATATTCGTCGGGCACGGCCAGCTGATATCGGCGGACAAAGCCGTTGCCAAGCTCCGCTAGGTGGCCATAGACCTCGTACTGTTCTTCGGTTGCCACCTGAAAAACGCGGCCCATTCGGGCTCGGCCGTTGAGCCGATCGTAGGCGGCGAGCAGCCACCCGGCTCGCCACGCCAAGTACAGGGCTATAGCCAGCCAGCCCCCGGCAAGCGCGAGGCGTGGCGCAAGGGCACCTGTCGCTAAAATCGCCGCCACATTTAAGAACCAGCACCCGAGAATGGTGATCCAGCTGCGGCGTGCCCGCATGAGCACCGCGCAGACCCACACCGCGATACCGGTACCGATAATGGCTTCGTTTGAGGTAGCGGCGCGCACCAAAACCTCTTGCGCCGGAAGACCTGAGGCGGCGGCAAGTGAGATCAGCGGTGTGGTGATCAGCCACCACCCGATCGCAGCCGCCGTGGCCAACGCACTGCGATACCCCGTCCAGGCAATGAAAATCAAACCCAGCAGTAGCGCTATGAAAAACGCCGTAGAAAAGCCTTGGGCATTATTGATCCGCGCCACCACAATCAGGGCCGCCACACCCAGCAGCGCGATGGAGTAAATCCGGCGCAGATTACGTTTACGCGGACCGATCGGCTCCGGACGAATAGTGCGCGCAGTGGCAACACTGCGCCGCAGCGCCGCAGCAGCCGCCGGACCCGCACCAGCGATACCGCGCCATACGTTTCGAACCGCTGCTCGCAGCGCCGTCTTCACCCTACGAAGGGCTCGAACGGCGAGCTGTCGAGGCAGCTCCATGACAAGGCGATGCCGCCGCGCGCCACGCACAGCTCGGGAGGAACGACCTTGATGTGGGTTACGCTTGGTCATCGCGCCCTCGTTTACCCATACCTCGAGGTCCCGAACGCGGCTGTCGACCCGGAGGTAACGATTGTGGCTGCGGTGAAGCGTGTTGCGGTTGGGCATGCTGTTGCGGTGAAGCGTGTTGCGGTTGGGCATGCTGTTGCCGCGCGTTGTAAACGTTCCCTCGATTCAATGCTCTGGGTGAGGCGTTCACCGCCCGGGGGCCCCCTGGGCCTGAACCGTTTACGGGATATCGGCCGGAAGTTCGGCCATCCGGGCGCGACCCAGGCGTGTAGTTTCGCTGCCGGCTGGAACGGGCGGCGTTGCGAGCCGCCGCTTGCTGATCGCGTGGCAGGATACGCTCCTGGGAGCCGTGATTCACTAAGCCGCCCGATCGGACACCGCTACCACCCGAGCCAGGATTGGCCCCGGCGCGAGTGGCGGCGGCTACCCGGTCGATAATGGCCAGATCACGAGCGTCTTGCCACGTGTTTCGCATAGCGGATGCTCTGGTCGCCGACGAGCCCAAGCCACCACCTCCGCCGCCTCCTCCACCGCCGCCAAATCCCAGCGTAGACAGCGACGTCAACTTCTTGCGATAACTAGCACCACCCCCGGCAATGGCCAGAATCAACACCATCTGTAGCCACCACGGAACTCCCTCAGCGCCCAGAATCACCTGATACAGCGTGAGGAGTAGCGCGACGAACACTGCCATAGCGATCCGTTTGATGAACGTGCCTAAAAACAGCTCCATCCAGCGCAAGAACACCCGCATGCCGTACACCGGCACCAAACCAACTAAGAAAGCTAACGGTGCGACTAAAGCGAACAACACCGTAGCGATCTGTAGCACCAAATAGGTAAAAGCAATAGCGATCAGCATTCCACCAAACGCCCAGGAACCAACAACGGCCAGCACCGCTATACCGAAGCGCTCGCCACCTTTGCCTCCTGACCACATGGACCACACGGTCTCGCTTTGCTTGGTGGGGTGAGCCAGGGAGTAGCCTTCTGTACCTTCGGGATTGAATGGGGTATCTTTACCTTTGTTATCACCTTTGTCATCTCGAATGACTAGACCCCAATCATCTTTAACCATTTTGTCACGATCCGCGACTTTAGCTTTGGCCTTATCTATCAATCCTGAGTCAGCAGCAGCGCCAGCACCAGTGTCCACTCCCTTAACATCAGCCCAGGTGAAGGCTTGCTGATCCAAGATCCGTGCGGCGAGTTTGCGCTTGTCGTCGGCGGTATTGCCCTGGCCATTCGTTGAACTTAGCGATCCAACCTCACCATTGGCCCACGGTATATACACCAGCGTGTTGTATACGCTTTCGGCCGTACAATCCACGGGTTTAAGCTGTATTGGTTTACCTTCAGCATTGGTGCATTCACTGCCACGAAGCGCGGTCATCACGCTGTTAGTAATGTCATTTACTTGCTGGTTACCCCACCGAATCCAGGGAATAGCGTTGTGGAAAAATAACACCGCAAAAGCGGAAACTGCGACCATAACCAGAAACTTGCTTAAAAAGTCCGCCATACCAAAACCCCGGAGAATCGCGCGGTAGGCAAGTATGAGCGCGCCGATTACAATAGCCAGCGCGGCGAGGTTCGCGTAAATTTGCAGGTTCAGGCTATCGATTATCTGCTGCACAGGAGGCGGGTCTCCGCCCAAAAAGATATTGAGCAGCCCGCTATTGAACGTCTGCTGAAATATCACTATAGCGAGAACCGAAACGAGCTTGGCAAAATCGAAAACAGCATTAGCGGCAAAGTTCGCGATATTTCCAGCCGAGAGGCAATCCAAAAAATAGGTATTCCATGTTGTCCCAGCGGCACCATACCTAGACCAGGTGGTACCGGCGTCGGTGTTGTAGCTCTCGAAAAATTGACTTTTGCTTCGGGCCGCCGAAAGGATACTTCCGCTCGCGCCAGTATCGGGCCGCTCCGGCGCCATAGTGGTGCGATTGCACCAACTGTTGGGACTGATCGCGCTATCAACGATTCCTCGTAACCCATTGGCGATAAACGTCCCAATAGAGCTAACCGCGGCGTCAATCGCGTCACAAGCAAACTTCAGCGGACCACAATCGATAGGGAAGGCGACCACCACCGATGCGGCACCTACTGGATCATTGTGGCGGGGCAGCACACTGAGATTACCTAGCAGCACGGCCAGGACTATCGCGACCAGCACAACGGCTGCCTTTGCTCGCCGGCCAAGCGTGGGTAGCAGCCAGCGCGCCGCTCGGCGCAACCACGACACGGCACCTGAGGTCTGAGTCAACACGTAATCGGAGTGCAGCTCGGCGATAAAATCCGCGTTTGTGCCGACAAGGGCACAGACCCGTAGCGCAGGCGTCCGACGAGCATGCACGGGGGTAGTCCCGACAGGACTTGGCGATAGGTACTGGCTCATCAGGTGTCCGATCGCTCGTAATACACGTACCCCGCTCCATGGCGGGTTGATTCCCGCTTAGTGCCGGGTTCGCCATACAGCCGCGGTGCAATAGCACCAGCATAGGCGTAGTTCCGCGGTCCACTCGCTCCGTTTGCGGTAATTGTAGGTCTCATCAGCGATCAAACCCCGCGTATCCAGAGCGGCCGGCTACTCCGACCCGTTCATTCAGTGCGAGACCGTCCGACGACCGCCAACCTTGCCGGGCCTGTTTCAGCGATCTACGAGCATGCATTATGCCCCGCGCCCCGCCAGTTCCGATTTCGGCGGCATTTCCCATACCGCGCATACCGGAGGATGCCCAGTTGGTGAACTGACGCCGATGTCCCCGGCCCGCTATTGCCACGCCGAGTACCAGGATCAGCTGCATCCACCACGGCAATGGTAGTGCGAAAACAATGTGCAGCATCGCTAATAGCACACCGACGAAGACCACCAAGGCTATCCGCTTCAAAAACAGCTGCATAAAGGTCTCACCCCAATGCAGTACAACGGGAAGACCAAATTTGGGAACCAACCCAATAAGAAAGACGATCGGTGCGACTACCGCCAGCAACACGGTCAACAGCTGTAGCACTAAATAGGCCGCAGTCAGCGTGATCAGTACCGTACCCATCGCAAAACTTGCGATGAGCGCCAGCGTAGCCACAACCATCTGCTGATTAGCCGCCCCACCGCTCCAGAGATTCCAATATTCGGGTCGATCGGTCTCCACGTGACTGTATGGTCGCCACGAATTGGGGTCGAATTTAGAGTTTGGATCGGATGCGGTAGTCGCGGGCTGGCCATCTTTGGCAATGAATCTCGCTCCCCAACCAAGGACCATGTCCTTTCGGTTCTGCTGCTTTGCGTCAATGAACCGTTGCGCCGAGGTACCCGTACGCGCAATCTCAGCACTTTCTTCCGAAGAGTAGGCGTTTTGCTGCAGCATCTTCATGGCTAGCGCACGCCGGGCCTGCGTCTCGCGAGGATTGTTCAGTACTTCCAATTCCCCGATGTATCCGCTGGCCCACGGGCGAAACACCAAAGCGTCATACATGGTCTGCGCGGCGCAGTCGTAGGGTGTGGCCGTAATGGCTTTGCCAGTGGAGTCCGTGCAGCTAGTACCAGTCAGCGCGGACAGCACTGATGCCCCCACCTCATTGGTATAGGCATTGGCTTTCTGTACGTAGCTACTGCCCTGCGAGACGAACACCGCGGCAAAGCCCGCTACGGCAACCATGATCCCGATCTTGCTTATCGCATCCGCCAGACCGCTACCGCGCACGTAAGGGCCTGGAACATCGATGAAACCGTCTCTGCCCGCACCTGGTGACCCCGGGCTGTGTATCCGGCGAGCGCTCTTAGAGCCTACGCCGCGGAGCACGTTGTTATACAGCAGTATGAGCGCGCCAAGCACCACCGCGACAGCGAAGAAATTCACATAGATACCAACATTGAGTTGCTGAAGTATGGTATCTATCGGAGACTGCGGAGCACCATTATGCGCCACGAAAAAATAATCAACAATCTGATTGTTAAACGTCTCCTGAAATAACAAAATAGCAATCACCGAAAATACTTTGGATACATCAAATATGAAATTTGCCGCATAGTTGACGGTTTCATTTCCGCCACTATTCCAGCAGTCCAGAAAATATGTATTCCACGTAGCTCCCGCGGTACCGTACTGGTTCCATGTGGTTGGAGAAGTACTGTTAGCCTTGTCCGCGCCAAATAAGAATCCGACTCCGCGGGTCATCAAG
>JBBSOC010000079.1:0-8579 GCA_038260095.1 Mycobacteriales bacterium
ACTGCTCGATCTGCTCAGCCTGCCGCATAGCCAGCGCCGCGATTTCCTCATAGGACAGACGACGATCGG
Source organism: Mycobacteriales bacterium (assembly GCA_038260095.1). Classification (GTDB taxonomy): domain Bacteria; phylum Actinomycetota; class Actinomycetes; order Mycobacteriales; family QHCE01; genus QHCE01. Next base: position 70 of record JBBSOC010000079.1, read on the forward strand.
CGGGCACCACACCATCATCAACACCCGACCGTGAAGATCAACTCGACACGCTGAGGACCTGACCAGTTACGATTACACAACATCCGCCGGCTGTGCCGATTCCACAGGTATCGACACGCCTTCGTCGGTGACGGACAGATACCCACCGTGCACTTCGAAAAGGTGATCACCGTCGTCGGTTTCGATCTTCACCTGGCTGCCGTCCACCAGCTGACCCAGCAGCGGTGCATGCCCGGGCAGCACGCCCAGCTCGCCTTCAGTGGTAGTGGCGGTGACCATCTTCGCCGCGCCCGACCACACGGCATGATCGACCGCAACCACACTCACCAACAGATGGCTAGAGAGCTCAGTCATGTTAGATCTTCTCTTTCTTCTCGACGCCGTGTCCGAGTAGCTTCTTTTGCCAAGTTAGGAGAAGTTGTGTCCACACAACTTCTCCTAACTTGGCAAGGTGGGGGAGCAACTCACAGGCCGTTGCTCAGCCCCTGCAATTGCCTAGCCCTGCAATTGCTTAGCTTTGGTCTCTAGATCCTCGATGCCGCCGCAGAGGAAGAATGCCTGCTCCGGCAGGTGGTCGTAGTCCCCGTTGCACAGCGCGGCGAATGCCGTGATGGTCTCCTTCACCGGCACAAAAGAACCCTCGATGCCGGTGAAGTTTTTGGCCACGAATGTGTTCTGAGAAAGGAAGCGCTCAATGCGTCGCGCCCGACCCACCAGAATCTTGTCTTCCTCAGACAGCTCGTCAATACCCAGAATCGCGATGATGTCCTGCAGCTCCTTGTACCGCTGCAAAATCTCGATCACCCGGCCAGCCGTGCGGTAATGCTCCTCCCCCACGTACTGCGCGTCCAGGATTCGCGATGTGGAGTCCAGCGGATCCACGGCGGGGTAGATACCCTTCTCCGAGATCGGCCGCGACAGCACTGTGGTCGCGTCCAGGTGGGCGAACGTGGTGTGGGGTGCCGGGTCGGTGATGTCGTCAGCCGGCACATAGATCGCCTGCAACGACGTAATCGAGTGACCACGGGTAGACGTGATTCGTTCCTGCAGTTCGCCCATCTCATCGGCCAACGTCGGCTGATACCCCACAGCGCTGGGCATCCGGCCCAGCAGTGTGGAGACCTCTGACCCGGCTTGGGTGAACCGGAAAATGTTATCGATGAACAGCAGCACATCCTGCTTCTGCACATCCCGGAAGTACTCGGCCATGGTCAACGCCGAAAGCGCCACCCGCATCCGTGTACCAGGCGGCTCGTCCATCTGGCCGAATACCAACGCGGTCTTGTCGATAACGCCGGTCTCGGTCATCTCGACGAACAAGTCGTTACCCTCACGGGTCCGCTCCCCTACGCCGGCGAACACCGAGACACCGCCGAAGTTCTCCGCGACCCGGTAAATCATCTCCTGGATCAGCACGGTCTTGCCGACACCGGCACCCCCAAACAGGCCGATTTTGCCGCCCTTGACGTACGGCGTGAGCAGATCGATGACCTTGATCCCGGTCTCCATCATCTCCGTCCGCGGCTCGAGCTGATCGAATGGCGGCGCCGGGCGGTGGATGGGCCAGCGCTGCTCAATCCGCAACGACTCGGTCGGTACATCCAGTGAATCGCCCAGCACATTGAAGATGTGCCCTTTGGTCACATCACCCACCGGCACCGAAATCGCCTCGCCGGTGTTGCTGACGTCGGTACCGCGCACCAAACCGTCGGTGGGCTGCATCGAAATGGCGCGCACCATGTTGTCGCCCAAGTGCTGAGCTACTTCCAGCGTGAGGGTTTTTTCCTGCCCAGCCAGCGTGACCGGCACGTGCAGCGCGTTGAAGATAGCCGGCATGCAGCCGCGCGGAAACTCCACGTCCACCACTGGGCCGATCACTCGGGCTACTCGGCCGGTGGCTGCATGGTCGGCCGCGTCGGCAGCAGACCCTTTGGCGCCATGAGGGTTCCTGATGTCAGTTCCGGTGGCGGTCATCTACTCGTCACTTCCTGTTGCCGCAAGTGCGTCGGCTCCACCGACGATCTCGCTGATCTCTTGGGTAATATCGGCCTGTCGGGCCTGGTTCGCCTCACGAGTGAGGCTGCGAATCAGATCTTGCGCATTGTCGGTAGCGGCTTTCATGGCGCGGCGTCGGGCCGCTGACTCCGACGCCGCCGATTCCAGCAGCGCGGAATGAACTACCGCAGTGACATAGTTGGGCAACAAACTATCCAACAACGCCGAGGCGCCCGGCTCAAACTCGTATGCCGCGCGTAGCTGCGCTGGATCCGGCTGCGCATCGGCGAGGATCTCCATCGGGGCGCACCGATACGTCACTGGCTCCTGGTTCAGCATATTACGAAAATGGGTATACACCAGGTGCAGCTCATCGACACCGACGCTAACACCCCCGTCAGCATTACGGGCAGTTTTGTCAGCGCTCCTGTGGCTACCCGTCAAGAAGCTCGGGACTAGCGTCTGGCTTATGCGTTGCGCATCGGCATAGCTGGGCTGCTCGGAGAAGCCAGACCAGCCGGCGGCCAGCCCTCGGCCGCGAAAACGGTAGTAGTTGGCGCCTTTGCGCCCCACCACGAACAGCTCCGAATCTATCTGTCGGGCGGCTAGTCGATCCATCAGTTGCTCGGCGGCGCGGAGCACGTTGGCGTTGTAGGCCCCAGCCAAACCGCGGTCGCTGGTGATCACGACAACCCCAGCCCGACGCACTGTTTCTCGCGGGGTGAGCAACGGGTGGTCCACGGTTGCGTTCGCCGACAGCGCGGTAAGCACCTTGGTGAGCTCAGCCGTATACGGTGTCGCCGCGGCAACCCGGTGTTGTGCCTTAACGATGCGCGAGGCAGCGATCAGCTCCATCGCCTTCGTGATCTTTTTTGTCGACTGGACCGAACGGATTCGGCGTCGTAATACTCGAACCTGCGCACCCATAGGTCAGGCCCCACTCGCAGCCTTGAACGTCTCTTTGACGTGTTCGACCGCGCTCCGCAGGCTCTCCACAGCGTCATCGGAGAGTTTCCCGGTTTCGGAAATACTGGCCAGCACGTCACTACGCTGATGCCGCAGATACGAGATGAGCTCGGCCTCAAACGCGCGGACATCGGAAACAGCGATGTCGTCGAGCTGACCAGTGGTACCCGCCCACACCGACACCACTTCATGCGCCACCGGGAACGGCTCATACTGGCCTTGCCGCAGCAGCTCAACCAGCCGAGCTCCGCGATCCAGCTGCGCCTGTGACGTCTTGTCCAAGTCCGAACCAAAGGCGGAGAACGCCTCCAGCTCGCGGTACTGCGCCAGGTCTAGCTTGAGTCGACCCGCCACTGATTTCATCGCCTTGATCTGTGCGGCTCCCCCAACTCGGGACACCGAGTTGCCGACGTTCACCGCTGGCCGCTGACCAGAGTTGAACAGATCCGTCTCCAAGAAGATCTGACCGTCGGTGATCGAGATGACGTTGGTGGGAATGTAGGCGGAGATGTCGTTACCCTTGGTTTCGATGATCGGCAGGCCGGTCATCGAACCAGCACCGAGGGAATCCGACAGCTTCGCGCAACGCTCCAGCAGCCGAGAATGTAGGTAGAACACGTCTCCGGGGTATGCCTCTCGTCCCGGCGGGCGGCGTAGCAGCAGCGATACCGCGCGGTAAGCCTCAGCCTGCTTGGACAGGTCGTCGAAGACGATCAGTACATGCTGGCCGTTGTACATCCAATGCTGGCCGATGGCCGAGCCCGTATAGGGCGCAAGGTACTTGAAGCCGGCGGGGTCAGAGGCCGGGGCAGCCACAATGGTGGTGTACTCCATCGCGCCGTGCTTTTCCAACGCCCCCTTTACCGCGGCGATCGTGGAAGCTCTCTGCCCCACCGCGACGTAAATGCATTTGACCTGCTTGCACGGGTCGCCGCTGTGCCAGTTGTCCCGCTGGTTAATGATGGTGTCAATGGCGATGGCCGTCTTGCCGGTTTGCCGATCCCCAATAATCAGCTGGCGCTGGCCACGACCGATCGCGGTCATGGCGTCAATAGCTTTGATCCCCGTCTGCAACGGCTCTTTCACCGGCTGGCGCTGCACTACACTCGGGGCTTGCAGCTCCAGCGCACGAGTAGCCTCGGTGGCGATCTCACCTTGGCCGTCCAGCGGCTGACCGAGCGGGTCCACCACTCGGCCAAGGAAACCATCACCGACCGGGACCGAAAGAATCTCACCGGTTCGGTACACCGACTGGCCCTCTTCAACACGGTCGAAAGCGCCAAGAATAATGACGCCGATCTCCCGCACGTCCAGGTTCAACGCGATGCCCAGCGTGCCATCTTCAAAGCGCAGCAGCTCATTGGCCATCGCCGAGGGCAGCCCCTCTACGCGGGCGATTCCGTCGCCGGCTTCGGTGACTAAACCAATCTCTTCGGCAGATACGTCGGTGGTAACGGATGAGACATAGCGTTCCAGGGCGCCACGGATCTCATCGGCGGAGATTGTCAGCTCGGCCATAGGTAATCCTCACATCTAGTAAGTGGCTTGGGAGTGGTTGTGACACGTCAGTTGGCTAACGCCGTTCGCGCCTGCTCGAGAAGGCGGGCGATGCTACCGTCATAGCGATCGTCGCCAATCTCCACAATCGCTCCACCGATGACGGCGGGATCGATTCTGACGTGCAGTGAGATCTGCTGGCCGTAGACTGCGCTCAGGTGCCTGGTCAACCGTTCCTCCTGGTCGACGGTGAGTGGGGCCGCCGATCGTACATAGGCAACCTGGGATTCACGCCGCTGCGCAACCAGCTCCACCAGTCGAGCCAGCCCAGCCTGAAAGCCGCGTCCACCCAAGCCGTGTAGCGCCATTGTCACCAGACGGATCGTCACCGGAGCGGCTTTACCGTCCAGCAACTGCTTCGCTAGTTCTGCTCGCGCGGCAACCGGGCTCCCCACGTAGCTGAGCGCTTGCGTTAACTCCGCATGCGCTCCGACAATCTGCTGGAAGCGGAACAACTCGTCTTCAGCATCGTCTAGCACTCCATCGCTCGCTGCGGTCTCAAGCTCGGAGTCCACCGCTAGCAGCTCGATAGCGCCAAGGAGATCAGCCGCACTCGACCAGCGCTGTCGAACCACAACATCGAGCACGCGTAGCGCGATAGCGCCAACCCGGCTACCCAGCAACGACTCAAGAAGTTCGGCTCGACGCTGCGGCAAGCGTGCTGGATTCGACAATGCTCGGCGTAGGCCAGGTTCTGCTACCAGCAGCGCGGCCACACTACGCAGCTGAGCGGCTAGATCCTGCCACGCCGCAGTGCCATGGGGGCCGTCAGTACCGGTATTGACCAGCTTCTTGACTAGCTCAGTCAGCTGCGCCCGGGCGTTGGCAAGCGACTCACGGCTGGCCGCTCTCATGAGCTTCCAGCCGCTGTCGAACGCGCCGCCTCAGCCGGAGCCCGATCGTTGTTTCGCTCCAGCTCGTCAAGGAAACGCTCCACGGTGCCAGCCCGACGTGTCTGATCAGCCAGCGCCTCTCCAACGATGCGGCTCGCCAATTCTACAGAGAGCTCTCCAATTTCGGTACGAAGTTGACTGACCAGCTGCTGGCGAGAAGTAGCCAGCAGCTGCTCACCATGGGCAATTATGCGCTGAGCTTCGGTGTTCGCTTGAACGCGTAGATCCTGCAGAATTTGGTGGCCCTCTTCGCGCGCTTCATCCCGGATCCGCATAGCTTCGCCGCGCGCCTGAGCGAGCTGGGAATTGTAGCGCTCGAGCAGCTGCTGAGCCTGCTCTTGAGCCTGCTCGGCTCGGCGTAATCCCCCCTCAATGGCATCAACTCGGGCTCGATAAGTCTGCTCCATTTTGGGAAAGACATACCGCATCAAGATGAAGCATAGGATGCCGAACGCGATAAAACCGATGATGAGCTCACCGACGACCGGAACGATCGGCGGCCTCTCAGCAGCTAAAACCAATGGAGCAGCTGAAACCAACGGAGCAGCTGAAAACACTGGAGCAGCTGAAACCAATGGGTTTGTCAAGAGCGGCGCCGAACTCATAGCTACCCGGCCCAAACGAAGCCGAATGCGATGCCGAATAAGGCCAGCGCTTCAATCAACGCGAAGCCAAGAAACAGCCATGGCAGGTTCAAGCGGGCCGATGCTGGTTGGCGCGCGCTGGCCTGGATGTATGCGGCGAAAATGAGTCCGATACCGACGCCTGGGCCAATTGCGGCAAGGCCGTATCCAATGGCGGCGAGGCTGCCTTGCACGGCGGCTAGTTCAGTCATTGGGTTCCTCCTGTGCGTGCCGCGTGATTTTTCACGCGGGTACGGGTTAATGGTCAAGCAGGGTGGTGAAACAACGCCGGCGATCAGTGTTGCTGCGCCAACGCCCCTTGCAGGTAACTCGCGGTGAGAATGGTGAAGACATACGCCTGTACCAACTGCACAGCGAATTCGAACAGACTCAGCACGATGGCGAGTAAAAACGAGAAGAATGAGAAACCTTTAAACAAAAAATTATCCGACGCCAAAAGCGTGGCGCCGCCGAGGATGAACACCAGCAGTAACAAGTGTCCAGCGAACATGTTCGCAAACAACCGCACCGCGAGCGTAACCGGGCGTACTACTAGCGTGGAGAAAAACTCGATTGGGGTGAGCAGCGGGTACAGCCAGATAGGCACACCTGGCGGGAACAAAATGTTTCGAAAATAGGTAGCGGCGCCGTGCTGTCGGATACCGATCCAGTTAAACAGCACGAATGAGATAAGCGCAAGCGCCACTGGTAGTGAAATTTTGGCCGTGGGTGAAATTTGTGCGAGAGGGATGACGCCGTAGATGTTATTAGCGACAATGAACAGAAATAGCGTGGTCAGGTAAGGAGCAAATCGCACTCCAGCTTCGCCGATTACTTGACGAGCCATGCCGTCCCGGATGAAGCCATACGCCGACTCACCCATCCATTGCATGCGCCCGGGAACCAACTGCGGCTTGCGAACTGCCAGTAGAAAAAAGATCGAGATGCCGGCGATGGCAATCCAGGTAAGTAACGTCAGCTTTGTGATCGCGAATTCCACGCCAAAAACGTGAAAATCCGCCAGAGGTGCGTAGTCAAAGTCTTTGAGTCCCGGTGGAAACTCTGCTGCCAGACTCACTCGCACCGCCTTTTCCATATCCTAGGTAGTTCGGGTTGTTGGTAGTTCGGGTTTGGCTACTCGCTCGAGAGGTTTGCGTACCGTTTCACTACGAGGAAGATTGCGCCGGCGGCACCTAACACCAGACCAATGGGTAGCCCAAAGCTGACGTTAAACCACCAATCGATCAGCCAACCGATGCCGCCCCAGACGAGCATCCCGCTGATCAACGTGCCAACAATGGCCCAACCAGTGCTCATTCCCCATTCGGGGCCGCGGTTGCTCTGGTCGTCTGCCATGGCAAGGCAAACGATATCGCACATAGCGAGGGCGTTTCCCGACCCCCCGGGTAACGAACCAGGCTACTACCTGGTAGAAAATTGATGGTTGGGCCCCGCTACCGGCAACATGGCGTGTAATCCAGGCTTTAAAAGGTGCGCCAATAGGGCATCTGCCAAGGCCGCAGGAGCCGCCGTGTACGAAAATGGAGCGCAGCGGAATGGGTACACAAGGCGACGAGAACGCCGGCAGGGGCCTATTGGCGCACCTTCTTATTTGTCATTGCTTGGTCGCCCATCCATACACCCATACAGCTTGCGTTGCCACCCACGTTGCTGTCCCGATTGCGATCCCCCACAACAGCGGAACAAAGCTTGGCCAGTCACCGCGGGCCAGGGCAAAAACCACTAGCCCAATGGCCACGATCTTGAGTACGTACGTCAACAGCCCCACTGGAAGGATCAACCGGCGCTCAACTAAATCTGCCCAGGCAATCACCAGCGCGGAAAGCCCAAACGATGCCGTAGCGACGCCGACTCCAACCGCAAAGCCCAGCCCGGCCTGCGGGTTGTTGCCAGAACCCGACACCAGCACTCCGTGAAGACTTAGCCCCGCGGCACCAAGCACCGCGACCACGACGCACGCGGCGGTAGCCCAGGCGCACATCCGCAATCCAATACCGCTGCTGGCCGTATGCTGGTCGACTACATCCTCCATCACGCGGTATCCGGGTGCGGCGATTCACCGACAAGGGCCGCCACCAAAGGCGCCAGCGCGTGGTCGATCTGATCAGCTACATACGCAAACACCTCGTCGCTGCACTCGAAGGGATCGGTTAAGTCATCTTGTGAGTCATCGACACGGCCCTGTGCACGGTTGGTGCGCTCACGTGCGGCAAGCGCCGTCACACCAGCGATCAGCGCTTGCGCACGGTGGCGAACAACAGCTGGAGACGGCGCGATGTGTTCGGTTTGTACCGGCAGCGCAACTTCACCAGCTAACCGACCAAACTGCAGCAGACTAAACACCGAACCGGCACACCCCGGCGCAAGGTAGTAGACAATACTGCGCTGCTGACGTGCGGTAGCGGTAAGAATGAGGTCTGCCTCAGCTAGCTTGACTTGCTCCAGCGTGCGTGCC
>JBBSOC010000080.1:0-8238 GCA_038260095.1 Mycobacteriales bacterium
CGCCGCGGAGCTGATCAATTGGGGGGAGTTTCAGACTTCACCCTGCTGGAATTTGCCGACCCGGCTGACCCGGGAGGCTTTTACTCCGAACCAGATAATCGATTCCGGGATGAGCCCGATTTTTCAGAGCTCTTAGGCCACTTCAACAAAATTTCACGTTCGGCGTTGCCTCCTGATGAATCGGTATTGTTCCTCAAAAATCGGCTGGACGCCCTTAACCGACGTGAATCGGGCTCTCCCTCAACAGGCCAAGGCCGCCGCACCCCTGGCCTGCCACCAGGCCATGCCTCAGGGCATCCGCCGGGAGCCCTACCGCCTAGAACAAGACAAGGGCTGAGGGATGGCCGGCGTCGGGGCCCTAGTGCTTAAGCAATCTTGCTCCCTTGCTAAGCAGTCATCACCTAGTGATCCCTAGCCCGCAGTTCGCCCCCGCAAATCCAGACCATTTGCCCTGAGCAATCCCACCAGCGTATTCCATCACGTAGCATGGAGACATGGCAGCAAAACAGCGCGAGTTTGAGGTGGTCCTGGAGCCGCAAGAGGAAGGCGGCTACACCGTGTATGCCCCGGCATTGCCAGGCTGCATCTCCGAAGGCGACACCCGCGATGAGGCTATTGCCGCGATTACCGAGGCTATAGAGGGGTATCTAGAGGCCTTGAGGGCCCACGGCGAGTCGGTCCCGTGCACCGATAGTGTAAGGGTAGCGGCTTGAGTCCACGACTCCCCGCGGTCACACCCCGAAAGCTGATCCGCGTGCTTGAAATGCGAGGCTGGGCGCTGGATCACGTCAAAGACAGCCATCATTACTTCCGACACCTCGACTATCCTCACATGGCGGTTGTGCCGTACCACGGCAAAGACCTCAAACGGGGTACCTTGCACGGCATCCTCACGGCCGCGGGGATCAGTCGCGAGGAACTCCAGCAGCTCCTATAGTAATAATTGACTCAGCGCCGGTTATTACTTCTAACCTTGACAACGGCGCCCTCCCGCACTCGATCCCAGTGATCTGCAAAGGCGTGATGACGTGACGACTCTCCTCATCGGGGCGGCGCTGGTAATCGGGTTGACTGTGGTAACTGGCTACTTTGTGCTCCAAGAGTTCGCCTACGTTGCCGTGGATCCGGCTCGGCTGCGCCGGATCGCCGTGGGTGTCGCCGGGGATGTCGGAGATAAGGACAAGTCGGTTTCCTTAGCGGCTCACCGCGCTCTGCGAATCACCAGCCAAGTCTCTTTCATGCTGTCTGGCGCCCAGCTCGGTATCACCGTCACCGCACTGCTGGTGGGCTACGCAGCCGAACCTTTCCTCGCCAAAGGTTTGGCTAAACTCCTAGGCTCAACTGGAGTGCCGGAGTCGATCAGCCTGCCGCTTTCGCTGGTCCTAGGCCTAGTGCTTGCTACTGGGATCCAGATGGTGCTCGGCGAGCTCGTACCAAAAAACCTCGCCATAGCTCGACCCGAACGGCTAGCGGTCGCGCTGAGCCGCTCCACGCTGATATACCTAACGCTGGCCGGCCCAGTGATCCGACTATTCGATTCCGCGGCCAACCGACTGGTCCGGGCGGTAGGGATTGCGCCAATCGAAGAACTACCACAGGGCGCCACCAGTGACGAGCTGTCCCACATCATCACCACGGCACGGGCGAGTGGGCAGCTCTCGGTGGAACTGTTTGCCCTGCTGGATCGGGGCCTGGATTTCCACCAACGCACAGCCGCACAAGCGATGGTTCCGCGGGTTGATGTCACGACGATCACGGCGCAGGCCATGGTCAGTGACGTGGTCGCGCAGTTACGCCACGGTCGGTCGCGCTTTCCAGTGATCGCGGGCAGCGTCGACGACGTGATTGGCGTAGTCGGCATGGCCGAAGTGCTGCGCGTGCCTCCGGCCCGCCGAGCCACCACTTCGGTGGGCTCCATAACCTCACCTGCGCTGCTCATCCCCAGCGGCGTGCACCTACCCGAGGTACTCGACACGCTACGCAACGCACATCGGCAGCTCGCGTGCGTAGTCGATGAATTTGGGGGCTTTGCTGGAGTAATCACTCTAGAAGACATCGCCGAGGAACTCGTTGGTGAAATCCGCGACGAAGACGACCCCGTGGAGGCGATAATCACGCGACGCCCAGATGGCTCCTGGTTGATTCCCGCCGGCCAGCGCATGGATCAGATCTGCCACGAGATCGGGCTCGGGCTTCCCACCAACCAGGCCTACGAGACACTCGGGGGGCTGGTTATGGCCCACCTAGGACGAATTCCCGTTCGCGGCGATGACGTTCTGCTCACCGGCGTCCGTCGGCTCAACACCACGTTTGAGCCCAACGACTTCACAGCTGTCTCTGCCGTCGATACGAACAGTGCCGTTGATGACAGCGTCAGCAGCACGGTAGCTGTGCAGCTGACTGTGGTGGCAGTACATCGCAGAACCGCGCGGACGGTACTGGCCCGCGTGCTGCCCGACAGCTTCGCAATCAAGCAGTTGACCCAGTGAGTACCGGATGGTCATTCGCCGCGTCGCTGCTGCTGCTAGCCGGCAACGGCTTTTTTGTGGCCGCCGAATTCGCGCTGATCGCGAGCAAACCCCATCGGCTCGAACGGCTTGCCAGCCAGGGTAGCCGTGCGGCCAAAGCGGCACTACGTGGAAGCCGAGAGCTATCGTTCATGCTCGCCGGAGCACAGCTAGGCATCACAGTCTGCTCGCTGGGGCTGGGCGCGCTGGCCGAGCCGGCTATAGCGCACATACTGGAACCGCTGCTGCAGATTATTAAGCTGCCGGAACAGTTGAGTTATGTCGTAGCGTTCGTGGTGAGCTTAGCGATCGTGGTTTTCGCGCACATGGTGGTCGGGGAGATGGCGCCGAAATCGTGGGCAATCGCCCATCCAGAACGCTCAGCGCTACTACTCGCACTGCCGTTTCGGGGCTACACGGTTGCGGTTCGACATGTTTTGGCCGGGCTCAGCGGCATCTCCAATGCCGTACTCCGCGCGATTGGTGTTACACCTACCAATACTTTGCAGCAATCACAGAACCCTGAAGAGCTCCGTCTGTTGCTGCACCAATCTCGGGAACACGGCATGCTATCCACAGGTCAGCACCGGTTGCTGACTCGGCTGCTGCAAGTCGAACAGACAACGATCGAGGGGCTCGCTCAGCCGCGCAGCGCCATCGTGACGGTGTCGGCAGACGCCGACGCAGCACAGATAGAGGAACTGACCCGCTCCACCGGACGTTCGCGGCTGGTGGTGGTAGACGGGCGCGGCACGATCATCGGGATGGTGCACGTCCGAGATGCAGTGGCGGCAATCGCCGACGCGGAGGTAGCCAGCACAAACGAGTCTGAGTACACAGCAGCCACTCCTGGCCCCCGAGCGTTACCCAGAGCACTACCACAAGCAAAGGATCTGACCACGGAGCTGCTGACGCTCGCCCCATCGCTGACCGTAGAGGCAGCTATCCGGGGCATGCGCGCGCGTAACGCTCACATAGCTCTGGTCGGTGAAGGACCACTCCAAGGGCTAGTCTCACTGGAGGATTTACTGGAACAAATGCTCGGCGCCTTCTACGACGAGACCGACCCTCGCGTACGCAGGGTGGCGGAGTAGCCAGCGGAGGGGCTACTTACGAGGTGGTGCACGATAAAAATTTTTGCACAAGTTCTCCTAACTTGGCAAAAACACGCTGCCACTAACCTGGTCGCTTCATCGCGATGATGGCAGTAGCTCGCAATCGTGCACCATGCCGTTAAGCCGGTTTTGTGCAGCTGAGGACTAGCACCGCGTCATGCTCCAAGCTCGTACCGGGTGCGGCTGACTGTGATTGGACTGTCCAGTTTTGTGGCACCAACACGAACCGATGGCGGGAATCGCCGGAGGCCAACCGTACTTTTGTAAAACCAGCGCGGTTCAGCTCATCTTGAGCGACTGCGGCATTCTTTCCCACTACACTAGGTACCTTCAGTCTGGCGGAGCCATTGGTGGAGTTGTGGTCGCGCTGCGGGGAAGGGCTGGTCGAGCTTGAAGGCGCCTCACTGTTAGAGGCCTCGCTGCTAGAGACGGTGGCGCTAGGGGCAGCCTGTTGGGTGTGGGACGCGGAGCTGGATTTGGAGCTGGATCGATTCGAACTGTCGAAGTTGAACGATTTGCCGAGGAATAGGCCGCCACAACAGCAGACCACAATCACCGCGACGATAGCGGCACCGATGAACCATTTCGGGTCGCGCTCTCGCGCCCAGGACGGTAGTCGTTCACGCAAAGACCGAGCCTGTGGCGTGGGGCTGTTCCACTCGGCGCCCTCAGAAGTGACCATAAACCTAGGATATGGGATCCGAGCGCTGCGGTGTTAGTCGTAGGCTACTGAGCCACTAGAACGGCAAAGTTCGGCAGTAGCGCTCAAAATACCCGTACCTTGTCACCCGAAGCCTCGACCCCAAAGGAACTGGAAGAACCCGATGGACGGGCTCCTCATTCCGTGAATATTTCGTAGATCGGCGAGCTGCGTTTCATTGCCGTCTCTAGATCTGCTACGCCTGGGTACACTCAAAACATGAGCCAGGTGCAAGAAGTCGAGCTGATCTTTGCCCCCCAGGAGGAGGGCGGCTACCACGTGTATGCCCCCGATTTACCGGGTCTGCACACCCAAGGGGATTCCCTAGAGGAAGCGGTAACTAACGCCAAGGAAGCTCTCGTTCTGCACCTTGAGGGTCTCCGAGAAGAAGGTTTGCCTTTGGAAACCGGAGTAATCCGGCGCAAGTTTCCTGTTGCCGCATGAGCCCAAAGTTACCGGTGATTTCAGGTCAACAGCTCATCAAGTTTTGGGAAAGCTCGGTTGGCAGGTTGTACGTCAGCAAGGTAGCCATGTCCGACTCAAGCATTTTGAGAAGCGGGTCTTCTTAACGGTCCCGCTGCATCGAGAACTCAAACGAGGCACTCTGTCGGGCATCCTGGCTGATGCTGGACTTGACATAGAAGAACTGCGACGTTTGTTGTGAAAGTCCTTCGACTGGCTTTCCTAAACTCGGTGATTATTGGTGAGGCACATGCCGGGCTCTCTTCTGGTCCCGGACAGCACCGCAGAGGATCATCGGCAGCGAGGTCGATCCGAGCCCAGGGAGAGCAGGGGACTCATATGCGAGGGTTCGACCCGAAAACCAGCTTCGGCGACACGTCAGCGTTTACGAACGCGCCTTGTGTATCAGATTTTTACAGAAGCATACCAAGCAAGCTTTTACATACATCTCTTACGCACTCGCGGGGCGGCTCAGTGCCGCAAGGCTTGGGATCAGCGCCGTAAATGCCTGACCGCGGTGACTGATCGCGTCCTTTTCTTCAGCCGTCAGCTCCGCGGTGGTTCGCTGCTGCCCTGTCGGCACAAAGATAGGGTCGTAGCCGAAGCCGCCCGCGCCGCGCGGCATACGGATCAGTTCACCGGTAAGTCTGCCGTGCTGCACAATCTCAACGCCTGTGCCACCAGATCCTGTGCCACCAGATCCTGTGCCACCTTCCCGCTTGCCCCCGGATGGGGGCACTACCAGTGCCGCCGCACACACGAACGCCGCTGTCCGGCGCGAGTCGGGCACGTCGTGCAGCTGCGCCAACAGCAGCTCTAGGTTCGCTTGGTCATCGCCGTGCCGGCCTGCCCAGCGAGCTGAGAACACCCCGGGAGCTCCATATAGCGCATCCACACAGAGCCCTGAGTCATCGGCGAGAGTGGGTAGGCCGGTTCGGCGAGCACCCTCGGCTGCCTTGATCAGCGCATTCTCGGCAAATGTGGCGCCGGACTCTACAGGCTCGGGATAGCTCGCGACCTCGTCGAGTGTGACCACGTCAATGTCGACTGAGCTGCCGGCGAAACCACCAATGATCCGCTGCAGCTCCACGTGCTTTTTAGCGTTGCGCGTGGCAAGAAGCACAGTTGTGGCCATGTCAGCTCAGCTCCGCAGCTGGGCCGATTGCAGCGCCGTCAGCTGCCCGCAGCCCGCCGTGGCAAGGTCGAGCAGTGCGTCTAGCTGCGCCCGATCGAACGTCGCCGCTTCACCTGTCCCCTGCACCTCCACGAAGTCTCCGCCGGCCGTGCAGACCACGTTCATATCCACCTGCGCGGCCACATCTTCGGTGTAGCACAGATCCAGCCGCGGCTCACCATCGATGAGTCCCACGCTGACCGCGGAGACCGAGGTGGTGAACGCCGCGGGGGTGGCCAGGCCGCGCTTGCTCAGCCAAGCAATGGCATCGGCCAGTGCTACAGAGGCACCGGTGATCGCGGCGGTGCGAGTCCCACCATCGGCCTGCAAGACGTCACAGTCGATGGTGATGGTGTTCTCCCCCAGCGCGGACAGATCCACGCACGTGCGTAGCGAACGCCCCACCAGGCGGCTGATCTCGTGCGTGCGACCCCCAATACGGCCTTTCACCGATTCGCGATCACTGCGGGTATGGGTAGATCGGGGCAGCATTGCGTACTCGGCTGTGATCCAGCCCAGGCCGCTGCCTTTGCGCCACCGGGGCACGCCCTGGACCACGCTTGCCGCGCACAACACTCGCGTGGCGCCAAATTCCACCAGCACTGAGCCTTCGGCATGGTCAAGCCAGGAGCGGGTGAGCTGGACAGGGCGAAGGTCGGCGGCGCTACGGCCGTCGGGGCGCGGTGTATTCATGGGCCCCCACCCTACAGCCCGCCAACGGCCCTCCCGACAACTTGGCACAAGTTGTCGGGAGGTTAGCGGGAGGTTAGCGGGGATCAGTTTGTTGCCGGTGGCGTCGGCGCGATGCCAGCCAGCACTGTGTCGACGAAGAACGCCAGCTCAGTATCACTGTATGCGCGTGCTCGGCTCATATGACATACCAACAACGACGAGCAGAGCAAATCGGTGACCAGCTCAACATCGACATCAGCGTGGATGACGCCCTCGGCGATCCCGCGCCGCAGCACGTTGTGGCATAACTCGCGCCGCGGACGCACTATCCGGTCCCGAAACTGCACCACCAGCTCCGGACAGCACTCCTGCTCGGCCATGATGTGCCGAATAATCCGGGCACCGGTGTCCGCACGTGGCTGATCACGCATCCGAGTTACGATCTGCAGCAAATCACCACGCACAGAGCCTGTCGCCGGCGGCTCTGGTGCCCCCTTCAGGTGCACGAGAGCGTCAAGGATCAGCTCATTCTTGTTGGGCCAACGTCGATACACCGTGGTCTTCGCCACGCCAGCCTTCTGAGCCACGGTCTCCATACCAAAGCCATGCACCCCGTGCTCGGCCAGCAACTCCAGTGTGGACTGAAGCACCGCTGTGTCAGCTTCCTCGCTGCGGGGTCGACCCGGCCGACGAGATTGAGTCACCGCACCCCCACTGGCGTTGTGTGTGAGGAGTCTGTATCTGGTGATAGCTCGCCAGAGCTGTCTGGCCTCCTCCGGTGCTTAGCCACTGCTGGTTTACCTGGCAAATAGATAGCCACCAGTATCGTGCTGAGCAGCAAAATCGCCATAGCCCAGAGCGAGGTGGTGTGCATGGCGGTGATGAACGAATCTTTGGCTGAATTCACTAGCCCTGGGATCTGCTGTAGGAACGCCGGAGGTAGGTGTCCAGTGCGTACCGCGTCGGTGGAGCCGGAGATGGCGTTTAGCGTGCCACCGATGGACTCTCCCGCGTCGTGCCGCACACCAGCCGGAAACGCGTTCACCCGGTCACCAAACGACGCCCGATACGAGGCAGCAAGGATAGAGCCGAGGATCGCCACCCCGAACGCGCCGCCCAGCATGCGCACGGTGTTGTTGATCGCGCTGCCCGCGCCGGCTTTGGCTCGCGGAATCGTGCTCATCACCGATTCAGTGGCTGGCGCCATGACGCTACCCATACCCAAGCCGAGTACGAAGATCACCAACTCTATCTGCCAGATCGGCGTATCTTGCTCTACCAGAGAATAGGCACCCAGTGCCAGCGCGGCAATCACCATGCCGGTGGCGACGACCGTTTTTGCACCAAACCGGCGGACGTTACGCGCGGATGTGGTCGCCGACAGCAACAGCCCCAGCGCGATCGGTGCCACCAACGCTCCGGCCGCTAACGGCTGGAAACCACGTACCGCCTGCATATAGAACGTCGAATAGAAGATCGAGCCGGACATGGCGAAGAACGTCAGGGTGATTGCGGTCGTTGCGGCAGTGAACGCGGGTTTTTTGAACAGGCTCACATCCAGCGCCGGATGCGCACTGTGCCGCTCCACCAGCACGAAGGCCACCAGCA